>WQUE01000083.1 GCA_009785885.1 Actinomycetes bacterium | reverse complement strand
GGGGTGTCTCTAGGGATGACCGGTCTCGTTGTTCACAAAGAATGCGGGAAGGACTATGTATGGCTGGACACGTTCTGTGGAGAAAACGGATCGTTAGCGCTGTTGCGGGCACACCTTGGGGTGCCAAAGTTGCAATTGTATCGACCGTTGTCTTGTTGACGGCGGGGGGGGTGAGTTGGGCGGCATGGCCCGATGAACAACCCGCGCCACCCGTGGCCTCAACCCCAAACGCCACACCGACCACCAATTCGGAGATTCTCCCGTGGCTTCAGCGTTTACCCCACGCGAAGCCGACGCCCACCCCAACACCCACCCCGACTGAAACGCCGACACCCACCCCGACGGAGGAGACGCCGGCGCCCGCTGCGGCGCCTGCCACAACCAGCGCACCGGCCCCGGCGCCGGCTGCGACCGCACCAGCTGCCCCGGCGAAACCGAAGACGACGACGGCCAAGGTCGCGACCGCGGCGAAACCCGCGGCGTCCAAGACCACCGCCAAGGCAGCCCCGAAGACGACGACCAAGGCGGCACCCGCGCCGCCACCGGCCCCGGCACCAGCCCCGGCCAAGGCAGCCCCGGCACCCGCCCCGGCACCCGCTCCCGCTCCGGCACCCGCCACCACGAAGCAGGCGGCACCGCCGCCCGCTCCGAAGCCGCCGGCGCCGAAGGCGGCGCCCAACCATCTGACCATCCCGAGCGTGCCCATCAATGTCTCGCTCGTCAGCAACGGAATCGACTGGAGCGCGGGTGCCCTGGTCATCCCGACCAACCCGGCCCTGGCGACGATCTGGGACCGCCGCACGGGCTCCGGTGTGACGCCCGGTGGTCCGGCCTGCAATCCGACCCAGGGGTCGACGGTCATCGCCGGCCACGTGTCCTACAACGGCAAGAAGGGAGCACTGTACTACCTGAAGAACGTCGGTGGCGGCGCCATGGCCTACATCGGCTGCGGCGACGGGACGGTCTCGTCCTGGAGGCTGTCGCGGACGTTCGTCGTCGACCAGAATGCGTTGCCGAGTTCACTCTGGTCCCACTCCGGGGCGCCAACCCTGTACGTCGTGACGTGCACGGGTCCGACGGCGGCCGACGGCACGATGCACCAGAACTTCGTCGCCGTGTTCAGCAAGGTCTCATAGGAGATCCACGTGATGAGGCGGGCGGGGGAGACCTCGCCCGCTTCGTCATGCCCGGCGCGCCGCTGGCCCGCGTGGTCGTGGCGGGCGGCTAAACTCACCTGGCGTGCCGAAACCCACGACGTTGACCGCTGCCGCCTCCCGCGACTACGAGGCCAAGAACCTGCTCGTCCTGGAGGGCCTGGAGGCCGTCCGTAAGCGGCCCGCCATGTACATCGGTTCGACCGATACGCGCGGGCTCATGCACTGCCTGTGGGAGATCATCGACAACTCCGTCGACGAGGCCCTGGCCGGTTTTGGGGCGCGCATCGACGTGTGGCTGAACGGCGACGGCTCCGTGGAGGTGCACGACGTGGGCCGGGGTATCCCCGTCGACACCGAGCCGCGTACCGGCCTGGCCGGCGTTGAGGTCGTGTTCACGAAGCTGCACGCCGGCGGGAAGTTCGGCGGCGGCTCGTACAACGCGGCCGGGGGCCTGCACGGCGTCGGCGCCAGCGTCGTGAACGCGCTCAGTTCGCGGCTGGACGTCGAGGTGGACCGGAACGGTGCCACCTGGGCGATCAGCTTCCAGCGCGGCAAGCCGGGGGTGTTTGCGGGGGAGGGCCCCGCCGCACCGTTCACCCCGGGCAGCGGCCTGCGCAAGACGGGCCGGGCCGGGAAGGGCGTCACGGGGACCCGCGTCCGCTACTGGCCCGACCGGCAGATCTTCCTGGCCGATGCGCAGCTGTCCTTCGAGCAACTCGTCGAGCGGGCCCGCCAGACGAGCTTCCTGGTGCCCGGCCTGGAACTTGCCGTCACGGACCGTCGCGTCGGCGGGGTGGCGGAGGCCCGCGAGACGTTCTGCCATCGCGAGGGGATCGCCGAGTTCGCGGACTTCCTCGCGCCGGACGAGCCGCTCACCGATGTGCTCCGTCTGGTGGGCGAGGAGACGTTCACCGAGACCGTCCCGATGCTCGACGACGACGGCGCGATGACGCCGACGGACGTCGAGCGCACGCTCGACATCGACATCGCGCTGCGCTGGGGCACGGGGTACGACACGGTCGAGAAGAGCTTCGTCAACATCGTGGCCACCCCGAAGGGCGGTACGCACCTCCAGGGCTTCGAGCGGGGGCTCGTGCGGGCCTTCGGCCGCTCGCTGGAGGGCACGCGGCTGCTGAAGGCGGGGGAGGAGGTCATCAAGGACGACATCCTGGAGGGCCTGACGGCGGTCGTCACGGTGCGCCTGCCGGAGCCGCAGTTCGAGGGCCAGACGAAGGAGGTCCTCGGTACGCCCGCCGCGACCCGACTCGTCGCCAAGGTGGTGGACGAGCAGCTGACGCGGTTCCTGACGAGCACGAAGGCCGCCGAGCGGCCCAAGGCCCGCGCGCTGCTGGAGAAGGCCGTCGCGGCCTCGCGCACGCGCGTCGCCGCCCGGGCGCACCGCGAGAATGTCCGGCGCAAGAACGCCCTGGAGTCGTCAACGCTGCCGCCGAAGCTGAAGGACTGCCGGTCTTCGGACATCGACCGCACCGAACTGTTCATCGTCGAGGGCGACTCGGCCCTCGGCACGGCGAACCTGGCGCGCAACTCCGAGTTCCAGGCGCTGCTGCCGATCCGGGGCAAGATCCTGAACGTGCAGAAGGCCTCCGTCGGCGACATGCTGAAGAACGCCGAGTGCGGAGCGATCATCCAGGTAATCGGCGCCGGGTCGGGGCGGACGTTCGAGCTGGACAACATCCGCTACGGCAAGGTCATCTTCATGGCCGACGCCGACTCGGACGGCGCGCACATCCGCTGCCTGCTGACCACGCTGTTCTTCAAGTACCTGCGACCGATGATCGAGGCCGGACGGGTTTACGCTGCCGTGCCGCCGCTGCACCGGTTCGAGCTGACGTCGCCGAAGCGGGGCGAGCCGAAGTACATCTACACCTACTCCGACCCCGAGTACCAGCGGAAGATGGCCGAACTGACGAAGAAGGGCGTCTCGTTCAAGGAACCGCAGCGCTACAAGGGCTTGGGGGAGATGGACGCCGACCAGCTCGCCGACACGACCATGAACCCGAAGCATCGGCAACTCCGCCGCATCACGGTCGACGATGCGAAGGCCGCCGAGTGCACCGTCGACATGCTCATGGGCAGTGATGTCGGCCCCCGCCGGGAGTTCATCGTCGAGGGCGCCTACGCCCTGGACGAGAACCGTCTGGACATCTGAGACGCCTGGGCCAGGAATCAGCCGGGCGGGCGCACCGACTCGCCCTCGACCAGGTCGACGGGCAGGGTAAGGGACGCCACCGAGGAACACCACCCCGTGTGGCGTGAACTCGGGGCGAGGCGCTCGGCTCGGCCTCACCGCGAGGCGCCGGATCGTCGCCGTGACGCTCAGCCCTTGACTGCGCCGGCGGTGACTCCCTTGATGATCGACTTCTGACCAACCAGGAAGAAGATCACGATCGGCACGATGGCCAGCACGAGCATCGCCATGAAGCCGCCCATGTCCTTCTGCCCGTAGGCGCCGACCATGTACGACTGCACGGCCACGGGGATCGTCTTCCACTGGGAGCCGATCACCAGGTAGGGCAGCAGGAAGTCGTTCCAGATCCACATGGCATTCAGGATCGCGATCGTCACCGCCGTCGGGCGCAGGATCGGGAAGATCACAAAGAAGAACACCCGCCAGGTGGCCGCGCCGTCGATCATCGCCGCCTCCTCGATCTCGATCGGGATCGAACGGATGAACCCGACGAAGATGAACACACTCAAGCCGGCGCCGAAGCCGGTGTAGAGCACGATCATGCCCAGCCGATTGTCGAGGTGGGTCATGTTGGCCACCTTGGACATCGTGAACATCACCATCTGGAACGGCACGATCATCGAGAACACGAACAGGTAGTACAGCGCCGAGGTGTACCACGCCTTGACGCGGGCGATGTACCAGGCGGTCATCGAGGTGACCAGCACGATGACGAGTGTCGACACCACGGTGATGAACAACGACAGCCGCAGGGCGGAGACGAACCCGGTCTTCCCCAGGCCCGTCGTGTAGTTGGCGCCGCCCATGAACGATTTGGACGTCGGGAACGCGAAGAAGTTCTGCGAAATGAACAGGTTTCCCTTGAACGAGTTCACCAGGATGAGCACGAAGGGCACGAGCCAGAGGAGCGCCAGGACGAACAGACCGATGAAACCAATGGTCTTGAACACGACTTCCCGTTTCATCAACCCTCCACCTCCCGGCTGCGGGTAGCGCGCAGCTGGATGAAGGCGATCGCCGCGACGAACACGAAGAACACCACGGCCTTGGCCTGGCCGATGCCCTGCTCCTGCTGGTTGTAGAAGGTGCGGAAGATGTTCAGCGCCATTCCCTCGGTTGTGTTCTTCGGGGCGCCGTTGGTCAGCGCCAGGTTCTGGTCGAACAGCTTGAGGCAGTTCGCCATCGTCAGGAACACGCAGATGGTGATGGACCCGGCGACCATCGGAATGGTGACATTGAACAGCTTGTTCCACGGGCTGGCGCCGTCGATGTCGGCGGCCTCCAGCACGTCGCCCGGGATGTTCTGGATGCCCGCGATGTAGATGATCATCATGTAGCCGATCATCTGCCAGTTCACGACGATCACGAGCCCCCAGAAGCCGTAGGCCGAGGAGAACGTGATGTCCTTCTGGAAGAACCTGATGAGCAGGCCGTTGATGATGTTCAACCACACGTAGCCCAAGACGATGCCGCCGATGAGGTTCGGCAGGAAGAACACCGCGCGGAAGATGTTCGTCCCCTTGATCGCCCGCGTGAGCAGGCTCGCGAGGGCGAAGGCGATGACGTTGACGGTGATCACCGACACGACGGCGAACCGGACGGTGAACCACAAGGCCCGGACGAAGTCCGTGTCACGCGTGAAGGCGTTGGTGTAGTTCCGCAGACCGACCCACGTCGCGTCGTTGACCGTCTGGAACTTGGTGAACGACAGATACAAGCCCAGGCCGAACGGCACGACGAACGCCAAGACGAACGCCAGGGTCGTCGGCAGCGCGAACAGGGGGAACCACTTCTTGATATAGGTCGAGACGCGCATCATGCTCCCTTGGACGAAGCGTGCGGGGGCGGACCAGGACAAACCCTGTGCCCGCCCCCGCCACGCAGCGATGAGGCCTACTTGGTGGACGCCGGAGCCGAGGCCTGCTTGCTCCAGTCGCTCACCGCGGTCGACACGACCTTCGGCCAATCCATCTGCCCCTGCGCGTACGACAGCAGGTCGGCGCCGAGGTTGTTCTTCCAGTCCTGGTTCGGCATCACCTGGAAGGCGGACCACGACACGGACTTGATGTTCGGCTTGCTCATCCAGGCCATGACCTCTTGGGCGAGCGGGTCGGCCGGGCCGGCGCCGGTGAACCAGTCGAACGGTGCGATAAAGCCGAGATCGTTCGCGACGGCCTTCTTGCCGTAATCCGAGGAGAACAGCCACGTCAGGAAGTCCAAGGACGCCTTCTGCGAGGCGGCATCGGCCTTCGCGTTGATCGAGAAGTAGTTCTCGGTGCCGATCGGGATGCCGTAGCCCTCCTCGCCCGGGATGCCCATGTACAGCGGCAGCATGTGGACGTCACCCGGCTGCACGGTATTCCCCTGCACATCCTTGACCGAGTTCCAGGCCCAGTTGCCGTTCTGGATCATCGCCGACTGGCCGAGCGCGAACTCCGCCATCGAGTCGTCGACGGTCTTGGACCCGAGCAGCGTCTTGGCGGTCGTGGAGTTGTTCAGGTACAGATCGAACAGGTTCTTGTAGTTGTCGGCGTACGTGAACTTGATCGACGCCGGCGTGCCCTTCGTCAGGTCGACCTTGTCGGCGCTGAACTCGTAGAACAGCGGCACGTCGGTCAGGTGCGTCTGCCAGCGCCAATCCTCGCCCGGTTTCAGCGACGTGTTGGAGAACACGCCTGTGATCCCGAGCGCGTCCTTGTTCGCCGTCATGTCGGTAACGACCTGCTGCAGCAGATCCCAACTGGTGATCTGCGCCGCCGAGGTGATCGACACCTTCTTGTTCGGCAGGGCGAAGTACTTCTTCATGATCGCGTCGTTGTAGATGATGCCGTAGCCCTCGACGACGTACGGCACGCCCCACACGCCGCTGCTCGTCGACACGGCCAGCGACTGGTCGGACAGGTGTTTGTAGAGGTCGGAGTTCGTGAGATCGGCGCAGTAGTCCTTCCATGTGGCGTAGCCGACCGGGCCGTTGATCTGGAAGATCGTCGGCGGCTGCGACTTGGCCATCTCGGACGTCAGCTGCTGCTGATAGGTGCCGGACGCCGCGGTGACGACCTTGACATCGACGCCCTTCTCCGCCTTGTACTCCTTGACGATCGCGGCGTACTTGTCCGCGACCTCAGGCTTGAAGTTCAGGAAGTAGACATAGCCGCCGCCGGAGGCTGTCGAGCTCGCACCCCCCGCTGACGTGCTGGTCGAGGTCGTCCCGCCGCCCGTGTTGGAGCAGGCCGCGAGCCCGCTCAGCATGAGTGCGGCGGCGAGCGCGAGGCCGACGCGTCGTCCTACTGTGTTCATGTATTCGTCCTCCTTGACATGCGTTCCTCGCCTGGTGTCCCTTGCCGACCAGCCACGAGCCGGGAACGTTCCCGGGAACGTTCCCGATTCCCCACTTTATCGAATGTGAAGACCATTGTTCCACGTGGGCGGTCCATTGTGATGAAACCGTTATCCGCCCTGACGGAATGAGCCTTCCGCGGACCGGACGCCCTGCTACCCGCGCAGACAGTAGGGTGGAGCCATGCGCCGCGAAAGCCTCTGGGCCGCCGTCCTGCCCCAGGCCCGGTGGTTCCAGGGCAAGGGACTGCCGTGGCGCGGCCTGGAGCTCCATCCGTTGCCGTGGTACGGCGGGACGCCGGCCATGCGCATCCGGTCCGAGCTCGCCGTCGTCGACCTCGGGGGAGTGACCCAGACGTACCACCTGCTCGTCGGCTACGCCCCGCCGGGGACGGCCGAGCCTGGGGCGGTGATCGGACGGGCCACCCTCGACGGGTCCGACGAATGGGACGTCGTCGACGCCCCGCGCTCGGGCGTGGCGATGCGGGTGTTCGTGGAGGCGATCGCACGACCAGGTGTTCCCGGCATCACGTGGTACGGCGCGCCACCGCCTGCCGACGCACCCGCGAGTGTGCTGAGCGGCGAACAATCGCACACGAGCGTCCGGTTGGGCGCCTCGATGCTGCTGAAGATCTACCGCCGCCTCACCGACGGCCCGAGTCTGGAGGTCGGCGTGCTGGCCGATCTGGCCCGCCACGTGGACCCGGCCGACGCCGCCGGTCCGATCACCCCCGATCTCATCGGACGGTGGTCCACACCCGACGGCACCCGGGACCTCGGCTTCTTCTGCGAACTGGTGCCCGACGCCCGGGACGGCTACGAGTTCGCCGTCGCCGCGCTGGCGGCCGGTGAACCGCTGGAAGAGCCGATGCGCGCCCTCGGTGCGACGCTTGCGCGTCTGCACCACCAGCTCCGGGAGCTCTATGGGGCACGGACCGCCCCGGCGGCCGAGCTGGTCGGGGCCGTCCGTGAGCGCGTCCGCCAGGCCGCGCGGGAGACGCCGGCCCTGGCCGATCTGCAGGACGGGCTGCTGGCGCGTCTTGTCGCCCCGCCCGGCGACATGCCGCTGCAACGCGTCCACGGCGACTTCCACCTCGGCCAGGCGCTCCTGGGGGCGCGCGGCTGGGTCGTGATCGACTTCGAGGGGGAGCCGCTGAAGACCCCCGACGAGCGCCGCGTCCCCGACAGCCCCTGGCGGGATGTCGCCGGCCTGCTTCGGTCGCTCGACTACGTGCGGCACACGCACCCGGACCCCGACGGCCCGGAAGCGCGCGCCTGGCTCGCGGCCGCCCGGGCCGGCTTCCTTGGGGGTTACCTCGGTACGGGAGCGGTGTCCATGCCGGGACTGCTCCAGGCGTACGAAATCGACAAGGCCGTCTACGAGTTCGGCTACGAGACCCGGAACCGCCCCGGCTGGGCCGCCACGCCCCTCGGGGCGCTACGCGAAGCCGCGGGCCGTCCGGTGTCGCCGCGGTGATCCCCCCCCCGCGAACCGTCCCACACCACGGCCGGCCGAGACCGCCTCACACCCAGCGCCGCGTGCCGATCGCCGCAATGGGCAACAGCGCGGGTGTGCCTGAGCCGTCGCGGCGTCCCGTCGTGGGCGGCAGGTCGATTGGCACGCCCGACGCGGCACAGGCGACCACCGGACGAGGCCCGGCGAACGCGCGCAGCAGCACGTCCTCACCCTTCAGGAACCGGTGGCAGCGCACGCCGCCGGTGGCACGTCCCTTGCCCGGATACTCCGCGAACGGGGTCGCCTTGACGTTGCCCGGCTCGGTGCCGGGCAACGCCGTCGACGAACCGGACACGGTGACGACGACAGCGTCGTCCGCGGATGTGGCGCCAAACCAGACGACGTGCTGCCCGCGCGCCAATTTGATGCCCGCCATGCCACCACCGGCCCGGCCCTGCGGGCGCACCGCGGCAGCGGGGAAGTGCAGCAGTTGCGCATCGGTCGTGACGAACACCAGCTCTGCGTCCGCCTCGGTCAGCTCGACGGCTCCGACAACCTCGTCGCCGTCGGCCAGCCGGATCACCTCCCAGGCGTCCTTGCCCAACACGTCGGGAACGACGCGCTTGACGACCCCGTCACGGGTTCCTAGCGCCAGCCCGGCCGAGCCGGACGCCAGCGTCGTCAGGGACAGGGGCCGCTCGTGCGGCTCGAAACGCACCAGCTCGGAGGCGCGCGAACCGCCCTGAGCGTTCGGTGCGTTCGCGGTCAGCGGAACGGTCGGAAGGTCGATGGCCCGGAGCTTGATGAGGCGTCCCAACGACGTGACGAGGCCGACCTCGGCGTGGGACGTTGCCGCGATGACGCTGGCGAGCACGTCGTGGCCGGCACGGGGCCCCTCGGCGGGCAGGCCCTCCGCGGCCCCTTCGGCCGGGAGGTCGATGCGGGCGAGCAGCCCGGTGGCCGACAGCATCACCCGGCACGGCCCGTCGGGGATCTCCAGTGGGGCTGCCGCCGCGACCGCGGCCCCGCCGGAGGACTCCAGCAGCACCGTACGGCGGGCATCGCCGTACGTCGTCGCCACCTCCGCCAGTTCGGCGGTGACGACGGCGCGCAGTTCGGACGGGTCGTCGATGATCCGGGACAGCTCCGCGATGCGTCCCGTCAGCTCGTCGCGTTCCGCCTCGAGCCTGATCGTCGACAGACGCGTCAACTGGCGCAACTGCATGTCGAGGATGTAGTTGGCCTGGACCTCGGTGAGGTCGAACGCCTCGATCAAGCGGGCCCGGGCCTGCGCGACCTCGTCGGAGGATCGCACGATCGCGATCACGTCGTCGATGTCGACGATCGCCAGGAGCAGTCCCTCGACGAGGTGCAGGCGGTCCTGCGCCCGGTTTCGCTGGTAGCGGCTGCGCCGCAACGTCACCGCCGTCCGGTGGTCGAGGTAGACCTTCAGGGCCTCGATCAGGCCGAGCGTGCGCGGCTGGCCCTCCACCAGCGCAACGGCGTTGATCGCAAAGGTGTCCTCCAGCTTCGTGAGCTTGTACAACTGTTCCAGCAACGCCTCGGGATTGATGCCGTTCTTCACCTCGATCACCAGGCGCAACCCGTGCTCCAGGTCGGTGAGATCCTTCACGTCGGCGATACCGGCGATCTTCTTCGCCTGGACGAGCGACTTGATCTGCTCGATGATCCGCTCGGGCCCGATCATGTACGGCAGTTCGGTGACGACGATGCCGCGGCGCCGCGGCGTCACCTGCTCGACACGGGCGCTCGCCCGCAGGCGGAACGTCCCGCGTCCGGTCTGGTACGCCTCGCGCACCCCGTCCAGCCCGATGATCGTGCCCCCCGTCGGGAAGTCCGGACCGGGCACGAACCGCATGATCTCGTCCAGGCCCGCGTCCTCGTGCGCGAGCAGGTAGCGCAGCGCGCCGACCACCTCGACCAGATTGTGGGGGGCCATGTTCGTCGCCATGCCGACGGCGATGCCCGAAGCCCCGTTCACCAGAAGGTTCGGGAAGGCGGCCGGCAGCACGACCGGCTCGGTCTCCTTGCCGTCGTAGTTGGGCCGGAAGTCGACCGTGTCCTCCGACAGGCCGGCGGTCATCGCGAGCGCCGCGGGGGCCATGCGGCACTCGGTGTAGCGCATGGCGGCGGGCCCGGCGTCGAGCGAACCGAAGTTGCCGTGCCCGTCGATCAGGGGGAGGCGCACGGCCCACGGCTGGCCGAGGCGGACCATGGCGTCGTAGATCGCCGAATCGCCGTGGGGGTGCAGCTTGCCCATCACGGTCCCGACGACACGGGCGCACTTGACGAAGCCGCGGTCGGGCCGCAGGCCCTCGTCGTCCATCGAGTAGAGGATGCGCCGCTGCACCGGCTTCAGCCCGTCGCGGGCATCGGGCAGCGCCCGGGCGTAGATCACCGAGTAGGCGTATTCGAGGTAGCTCGACTCCATCTCGTTCGAGAAGTCGACGTCGAGGACGCGTTCGGACTCCTCGTCTGGGGTCGTCGGTTCCGCCATCGCCGCCTCGTGCCTCCTTCGTGGGCCCGGATCGCCGCCCCGCGGCACCGGCCACCGGCTATTGTGCCAGGCCGGTCCACCAGCCCGGACGACGCCGCGCCGCCACGGCCGGCGGGCGTGAGATGATGGGCACCGTGTCCGACAGCCTGCCTCCGCCGTACGGAGCGGCGAGCCTGGCCGAGATACTTCCCGCGGTGGCCGCCCATGTTCTCACAGCCCCGGACCGGGCCGCGGAGGGCGCGCGTGACGTCCTGGGACTGCCGCCGTCCCGCCGGTACGTCGTGTGCCTCGTCGACGGGCTCGGCACGGACATTCTCCACGCGACCGCCGATGAGGCTCCGGTACTGGCGGCGGCGCTGGGCACGGCCATTCCCCTGAGTTCGACGCACCCGTCGACGACCGCAACCGCCATCACGACACTGTCGACCGGGACGGCCCCCGGCCGGCACGGCATCGTCGGCTACTCGTTCCGCAGCGCGCCGGGCCGCCTCCTCAACGCCTTGACGTGGGCCGGGGGGCCGCGGGACCCGGTCGCCTTCCAGCCCGTGCCCACCTGGTGGGAACGCCTCGCGGGACGTGGCGTGGCGACCTCGGCGGTCGCCCCGGAGGAGTTCATGGGGACGGGACTGACCCGGGCGTCGCTACGCGGGGCGCGCTTCGTCCCGGTCGCCGACGAGCGCGACTCGGGTACGCGGATCGCCCAGGCCGTCGCGGCGTCGGCCCGCGGCGAGGCGTCCCTCGTGTACGTCTACGAGCGCAGCCTGGACCGCGCCGGGCACACCCACGGGTGGCGCTCGCCGCAGTGGCGCCAGGCGCTGGCCTGGGTGGACGGCCTGGTGGGCGGCCTGCGCGCCAGTTTGGACCCGGACGTGTGCCTGCTCGTCACCGGCGATCACGGCATGGTCGACGTTCCGGCGGACCGCAGAATCGTCTTGGAGGACGAGCCGCGTCTTGTCCGCGATGTCGCACTGGTCGGCGGCGAGGCGCGTTGCCGGTTTGTGTACACGGACGAACCCGAGCGGGTCGCCGCCGCCTGGGCGGCGGTGCTGGGGGAGCGGGCACTCGTCGTGCGCGGCGACGACGCGATCGAGGACGGCTGGTTCGATGAGGTGCCGGCCCGGCTGCGGTCGCGCATCGGGGACGTGGTGGCCGTCCTACGGCAGAATTGGGCGCTGACGACCCGGACGGTCCCCGGGGAGGCGCGCATGGTGGGAATGCACGGTGGCGCGACACGATCCGAGATGGGCGTGCCGCTGCTGATCGATCCAGGAGGCGGGAGTGATGGCGGTACCCGGTGAGTTGGTCTTTTTCGGCGGCCCGATGAACTCGGGCAAGTCGACGATGGCCCTGCAGATGAACCACACCCAGTCGGCGCACGACCGCGCGGGCCGGCTGTTCACGAGCCTGGACCGTGCCGGTGCGGCCCACATCACGTCACGGATCGGCCTGGAGCGTCCCGCCATCGAGGCCGACGCGGACTTCTCGTTCTGGGACTACGTGGTCGGGGAGATCCGCGCGGGCCGGCGGATCGACTTCCTGGTGTGCGACGAGGCCCAGTTTTATTCGCCGGCCCAGGTCGACGAACTCGCCCTCATCGCGGACGAACTCGGCGTCGACGTGTTCTGCTTCGGCATCATGTGCGACTTCCGGACACAGATGTTCCCCGGCGCGAAGCGTCTCGTCGAACTGGCGGACCGCGTCGAGACGATGCCCGTGCAGCCGCTGTGCTGGTGCGGCCGCCCCGGAACGCACAACGCCCGCGTGATCAACGGCATCATGGTGACCGAGGGCGACCAGGTGCTCGTCGGCGACACCGAACCCGCGGGTACGGGCGGGGTGCAGCAGGTCCACTACGAGGTGCTGTGCCGCGTCCACCACCGGGCGCGGCAGCCGAAAGGCTTCTCGGGCGCGACGCTCAGTCCGGCCCCGCTGCCGTTCGGGGAGGGCTGAGCCCTATTCCGCCTTGCGGGCGCCGAAAAGGATGTCGTCCCAGGCGCTCGGCACGACGGCGCGCTTGCGGCTCTTGCGTGGGGCGGGGGCGGCCTCGGGCGCCACCTCGGCGGGCATCGTCGGGACGGGGGCAGGTTCCGGGGCAATCGGTTCGGAGGCCGGTGCGGCGACGGGACGCGCCGACTTCGGCGCCGCTTTCTTGGCCGCGGACGCGGAACCCTGCGGTCGCGCGCGCGGGACGGCGGGGGCCGGGGGAGCGGCGATACGTCCGGTGATGTCGGCGTACAGGTTCACCGAATCCTCGTCGATCTCCGCCAGCATGTCGTACAGCACGTCGAGATCCGACGGGGGGGTCGGCACGATGTCGAAGACACCGTCCACCTCGGCGAGCGTGGCCGGGGTGAAGTCGGTCGGCTCGGCGAGAGCGTCCTGCCCGTGATCGAAGACAACGAACGACTCCCGCGCGGGCCACGCGACATCCTCGAACACGAGCGCGTCCGCGGCACGCCCGCGCGAGGGCACCGGTCGGTCGTGCAGGTCGAGCGTCGGCTCCTCGTCCGGGTCGCTCGCGCGGCGCCGACGGCCATTCTTGGGCTCGGCGGCCACGTCGCCGATCAGCCACCGGGCCTCGGGATTGGCCGGAACCGAGAAACGTCCCCGCTGGTCGAACGTGAACAAGGCCTCGTGGACCGCCGAACCCGACTCGTACGCCACGCGAACCGTCCACAACCGGTCACGACCGCGCCAGGCGTCCCACGTCAGGGCCTCGGGAAACACGCCCCGGCTCGTCAACCGGTCGCCGATGACATCGGCGAGGGGCCGGTGCGACCCGGTTTCTGCCGCGCTACGGCGCACCTGGCAGCCGGTCGCCATGGCGGCCATGTGTTCCCGTTCCGCCAGGACGGGCTCCGCGAACGGCACGATCGAGTCGAGAGACACCCCGGCGGCCTGGGCGACCTCCTGGGCCGACTCGCCCGCCCGGATGCGCGCCTGGATCTCCCGCGGCGTCAAGGCGGCATCCATCGGCATCTCCATCGTCTGGTCGGTTCCGCGCCTGACCGCACACTGAGACGGCCCGGCACGCGGTCTCCAATCTACCGCGAATCCACGCCCTACCCCAGACCGCCACGGCACGCGGCGGCGCGCGGACCCCACCCGGGGCCTGTGCGGGATTGCGCCGCGGGGGCTTCACGCTGTCCAGTGTGCGAAACGCGGCGGCGTAAGGTGCCAACTTTCACACGATGTGGTATGAATGTGCCGCCGGAACTGGCGGACCACGGGAAGGACACTATGGCCACCGACTATGACGCTCCTCGCAAGACCGAAGAGGAGCTGCAAGAGGACTCGCTGGAGGAACTCAAGAGCCGGCGCAACGACAAGGCGTCCGGCCAGGTCGACGAGGATGAGGTCGAGGCCGCCGAAGCGTTCGAACTGCCAGGTGCCGATCTGTCGCACGAGGAACTCACCGTGCGAGTTCTGCCGCGCCAACCTGACGAGTTCACGTGCGCGGGCTGTTTCCTGGTCAAGCATCGCAGCCAGATCGCCGTCGTCCGCGATGGCAAGGAGTTTTGTGTCGACTGCCTGTAGCGGGCCGTGCTACAGCATCACCTTCACGCGCTTGGGGGGAGCCTGATAGCGCTGGGACGCGAACCGGTTCACGAGCAGTTGCGCGACCGCCAGACCGATCCCACTGGCGACGAACCACGCCACGGCCACCGACGTGTGGACCTCGGGGTCGTGCGGATCCGGTGGTTCCTCGCCGACGACACGGGTCCACAGGCCGTGGACGCCCTTCTGGGCCGCATACGTCGCCACCGCCCCGAGCGCCGCGACGGTCAGCTTGTTCGTGAGGCTCATCGGTCCCGCCTTTCCGGTCACGCCCGTCCGCGTGGTCCTGCCCGCCATCCTAGACCAACGCGTCCGGCTAGGCTGACGGCCATGAATGAGCCCGTCGTGCAGGTGAGACGCCTCGATCCCGGGGTCCCCGCCCCGCGCTACGCCCATCCGGACGACGCCGGCGCCGACCTGGCCTGCGCCGAGGATGTCACCTTGGCGCCGGGAGAGCGCCGGGTCGTGGCCACGGGGGTGGCCATCGCCCTGCCCGAGGGCTACGCCGGTTTCGTCCATCCGCGCTCCGGC
>WQUE01000082.1 GCA_009785885.1 Actinomycetes bacterium | reverse complement strand
CGGGTAGGCGAACGCGGGCGCGGGCGGGTCGGCGTTCTTCACCTGGGCGAGGAACTTCGCCGTATCGCCGATCACGTTGTGCGGCGCGGCCCGCTTCGAGTCGCGCGAGAACCCCGGGTCGCCCCGGTCCATGTCGATCAGCTGGAGGCCGGCCGCCCTCGCCGCGTTGACGAACGGCGCCTGCCCGCCGGAGAACACCAGGGGGCAGCCCAGAGGTGCGATCATCGGCGGATCCATCGGCCGCATCGACCGCACCGGCTCGACCTTCGGCGGGAAGTTCGACTGGAAAACCGCCATGTAGCGCGTGATGCCGCCCTCGACGACCTCCTCGTACACGATGTCGGCCGCGTCCAGACCGAGCTGCGGGCGGGCCTCCACGGAGTTCTCGATCTTGATGCACAAGGCGGGCCCGTTCGCGCCGGTCAGGGGCAGGCCGGTCAGCGGGAAGACGGGCTCGGGCGTCGGGGTGGGTGTCTCCGATGGGGTCGGTGTGGGTGTCGGGGTGGGTGTCTTTGATGGGGTCGGTGTGGGCGTCGGGGTGGCCGAGGGCGTCGGAGACGGGACGGTGGCGGCCGGCTCCCGGTGCACGGCAACGAGCACGGCCACGACCAGGGCGATCACGACGAGCAGGGCCAAGACGGGGATCCACGGCCGGCGCTTCATCGTCTCCAGGAACGACGACGGCCCACGGGGCGGCGCCGGGGGCTGGTCGGCCGCCGGCGATGGCCCGCCGGACGGGGCCGGGGGCTGATCGGCCGACGACGACTCCCCATCGGGCGGCACCGGCGGCGGGGGCGGGGGCGCGAAACCATGCCGCGGCGCATCGACTGGTCCTGGGATGTTGTCCGACACGTCCAACCCGCCTTCCTCGCCGCGATGGCAGGCCATGATAGCCGCCGCCTCCTCGCGGGCCCCGCCACACGATACCCGCGTGACGGCCCTGGTGGCCACCCGCCGATGGACCCTGGCCTCCCTACCGGCTCGCCCGCAGCCGGAGCACAATGCCGGAACCGCTCAGGGTCCATTCCGTCGGGGACACGGGCTGAACGGTCATGTCCGCCTGCAGCATCGGCCTAAGCTCGGATTCCGGCGGGCACCCCTGGCCGTCACATCACGTCCCCGTCCGCAGGCACCCGCCGCAGGCCGCCACGGCGAGGCCTATACTGAACCTCGACACGGGAGTCCGGTGCGCCGGGCTGAGAGGAAGGTCGCAACCTTCGACCGTCGAACCTGATCTGGATCATGCCAGCGCAGGAAGGACAACCTCCCACGCCAGGGCGTTCCGCCCGTGCCGCGTCCCTCGCGGAAAGGATGGGTGGTGACATGAGCGAGCCCGATCTGACCACGCCCGCTCCGGCCGGACATGGCTGGCGCGTGGTGGACATCGTCGTCGCGGCGGTCCTCGGCGTGGCGTGCGGTTTCCTGTTCTGGGCCTGGAACGGCCCCGGCTTCGCCCTGTACGACGTGCTGGACGCCACGACGCCCGGCCTCGGCGGCCTGACGCAGGGCCTGTGGTTGATCGGCGGGCCGCTCGGCGCGCTGATCATCCGCAAGCCGGGCGCGGCGATCTTCGTCGAACTCGTCGCGGCGATCACCTCGGCGTTGTTCGGCAGCGCGTGGGGCATCACGACGCTGTGGTACGGCCTGGCCGAGGGCCTGGGCGCGGAGCTGGTGTTCCTCGTGCTGGCGTACCGGCGCTTCACATGGCCGGTCGCGGTGGTGTCCGGGGCGATGGCGGGTGTCTTCGAGTGGGCCTTCGAATGGCTGTTCATGGGCAACCGCGCGAAGACGGCCCTGTTCAACGGCGTCTACCTGGCCAGCAACGTGATCTCCGGGGCGATCCTGGCCGGGTTGCTCGCCTGGTGGCTGACGCGGGCGCTCGCCGCGACGGGCGTCCTCGCCCGGTTCGCCGCCGGGCGCGAGGCACGGCCGGCGCGATGAGCCTGATCGCGGCGCAGGGTTGGGGCTGGCGCTACGCCGGCCGCCCGGCCTGGGCCGTGCGCGACCTCGACCTCGCGATCGAACCCGGGGAGCGCGTGCTGCTGCTCGGGTCCAGCGGGGCAGGAAAGTCGACGCTGCTCGCCGCGCTCGCGGGCGTCCTCGGCGGGGCGGACGAGGGGACGGAGGCCGGACGCCTGCTCATCGACGGCCGGCACCCCACACGCCGGGTCGGCCGGGCGGGCCTCGTGCAGCAGGACCCGGCGTCGCAGATCGTCCTCGCCCGCGTCGGCGACGACGTGGCGTTCGGGCCCGAGAACCTGGGGGTGCCGCGGGAGGCGATCTGGCCGCGCGTCCGCCACGCGCTGGACGAGGTGGGCCTGCGCGTCGGCCTCGACCGTCCGACCGAACAGCTGTCCGGCGGGCAGCAGCAGCGGCTCGTGCTCGCCGGGGCGCTGGCGATGCAGGGCGGCGCGATCGACGCCACCCGGCGTCCCGGGCTCCTGCTGCTGGACGAGCCGACGGCGAACCTCGACCCGGACGGGGTCGCCGAGGTGCGCGCCGCGGTCGGCCGGATCGTCGAGAACCGGGCGACGACCCTCGTCGTCGTCGAGCACCGCGTCGAGGTGTGGCTCGACCTGATCGACCGGGTGGTCGTGCTCGGGACGGACGGCGGGGTCGCCGCCGACGGCCCCCCGAAGCAGGTGTTCGCCGCGCACGGACGCGAGCTGGCCGATGCGGGCGTGTGGGTGCCCGGCGTGCCGCTGCCCCTGGCGCCCCGGGCGGCGGCAACCGCACGGCACGACGCCGCGCCGGCCCTGCGGGGCACCGGCCTGACGATCGGCTACCGCCCGGGCGAGCCGGTGCGCGAGCACATGGACGTGACCATCCCGGCGGGTGTGTCGACGGTGGTCACGGGGCCGAACGGCGCCGGCAAGTCGACGCTGGCGCTGACGCTCGCCGGGTTGCTGCCCGCGCTGGCCGGGCGGGTGGAGGCCGGCCCGGCGCTCGTCCCCCCGCCGGCCAACCGGCGACAGCGCCGCCTCTCCCCCGCCGCGCTCGCCGACCCACACGCCTGGACCTCGGCGCAGCTGCTGACGCGCCTCGGCACGGTGTTCCAGGAGCCCGACCACCAGTTCGTGACGGCGAGCGTGCGCGAGGAGCTGGCCGTCGGCCTGCGCGCCCTGCGGTGGGACGCCGGCGCCGTCGACACCCGGGTCGACGAGTTGCTGGATCGCCTGCACCTCGGCGCCCTCGCCGGGGTGAACCCTTTCACCTTGTCGGGAGGTGAGAAGCGGCGCCTGTCCGTGGGCACGGTGCTGGCCGCCGGGCCGTCGGTGATCATCCTGGACGAGCCGACGTTCGGGCAGGACCGCACGACCTGGTGCGACCTGGTCCGCCTGATCGCCTCCCTGCTCGACGAGGGACGGACCGTGGTCAGCGTGACGCACGACCGGGCGTTCCTCGCCCTGCTCGGGGAACACCGCCTCGACCTGGAGGCGCTGCCGTGACAAAGACTGCATCTTCCCTTACCGGGACCTCGATTCCGCTCGACCGGCTGAACCCCGTCACGCGGGCGTTCCTGGCGGTGCTGCTCGCCGTCCCGATCCTCATCACGCTCGACTGGGTGAGCGCGAGCGTGATCTTCGCCCTCGAACTGGTCGCGTTCGCCGCCGCGGGCGCCGGACTCGCCCGGATGCTGCAACGGCTGGTCCCCGTGATCGTGATCGCCGCCGTCGCGAGCGTGAGCATGGCCCTGTACGGGCGCCCGGGGGGGCACGTGTACGCCGCCTGGTGGCTGATCCTCATCAGCCACCGCTCGCTGCTCATGGCGCTGGCCGTGTTCGTCCGCATCCTCGCGCTCGCGCTCGCCGCGACGACGCTGCTCGGACGACTCGACCCGACGGACATGGCGGACGGCCTGGCCCAGCGCGTCCGCCTGCCGGCCCGTTTCGTGCTGGGGACGCTCGCCGGGGTGCGCCTGCTCGGCCTGATGGCGGCCGATTGGCGCTCCCTCGGCCTGGCCCGGCGGGCGCGCGGCCTCGGCGACACCGGGGCGATCCGGCGCCTCGCCTCCATGGCGTTCGCGCTGCTCGTCGTCGCCCTGCGCCGCGCCACGACGCTTGCGACGGCGATGGAGGTACGGGGCTTCTCCGCGGAGTCCGCCCGCCGCCGCACGTGGGCACGGCCGTCGGCGTTTTCGGGCGCCGACGCTGTGGGGCTTGTCGTCACGGGGGTCATCGTCGTCGCCGGCGTGGCCGCCGCGCTCGCCGCCGGCACGTTCTGGCTCGTCGGGACGGGAGGCCCGCCGTGACCGCGGGCATGGGGCGCCTCACGCCGTTCGAACCCGACGACCTCGCCGCCGCCGCGGTCGAGGCGGCCCGGGGCCGGCGCCTCGTCGTGATCATCGACGGGCGCTCCGGCGCCGGGAAGTCGACGCTGGCCCGCGACCTCGTGCGATGCCTGGACCGGCGCACCGGGTGGGCGGTCCAGTCCGTCAGCCTGGACCACGTCTACCCCGGCTGGGGAGGACTGGCCGCCGCGACGGCGGCCGTCGCGGACACGATCCTGCGCGAGACGGCGCCGGGCTACCGCACCTACGACTGGGAGGCGCAGCATCGGACGGACTGGATCGCCTTGTCGCCAGGCGATCCCCTCGTCATCGAGGGCGCCGGGGCCCTCACGGGGACGACCGCCATGACGGCGAGCCTGCGCGTCTACGCCGACGCCGACGAGCGCACCCGCCGCAGCGCCGCCCTGGCCCGCGACGGCGCCGCCTACGAACCCTGGTGGGACGTGTGGGCCGCCCAGGAGCGCGCCCACTTCGCCACCCACCACCCTGCCGTCCTGGCGGATGTGATCGTCAACCCCGTCACGCGGTTGGCCTGGTGGGCCGACCGGCCGGCTGCCCCTTGCCAGGTCGTGCAACCGATTTCAAGCTGCTGACAGGCGGCATCTGATAACGATTCGGTAACAGTTGTGCAACCGATCATCAACTTCATGCGCTCCGTGCTAGCTTCGTGTCACAAACGCGCCACACGAGCACAACGAGGGTGATCCATGGCCGTAACCGTCAGCGACATCGCCGCCCAGGCGGGCGTCTCCGTGTCCACCGTGTCACGGGCGCTGGCCGGGTCGACGCTGGTGTCGCCGGAGACCATGCGCCGGGTCGCCGAGGTCGCCTCGCAGCTCAACTACCGCCCCAACCTGATGGCCCGCGGGCTGTCGACGGGCAAGACCGAATGCCTCGGGCTCCTCGTCCCGGACCTGGAGAATCCGTTCTTCTCCACGCTCGCCAAGGGCATCCAGTCGCACGCCCGGCGGCGCGGCTACTCCGTGCTCATGGCCGACACGGACGAGGACGCCACCATGGAATCCGACCTGGTGCGCCGGCTGGCGTCCCAAAGCGACGGCGTGATCGTCTGCTCCCCGCGCAGCGGCCTCGACGAGATCCAGACGTGGCCACGCACGGTGCCGCTGGTGCTGGTGAACCGGCTGAACGAGGGCATGAGTTCGGTGATCGTCGACGACGCCGACGGGATCCGGCAGGCCGTGCTGCACCTGGCCGCGCTGGGACACGCGCGCATCGCCTACGCGGGCGGCCCGCAGGCGTCATGGTCGGACCGGACGCGGCGCGCGGCGTTCCACGAGACGATGGCGTCCCTGCCGGACGCCGAGGCGATCGACCTCGGGTGTTTCCAGCCGCAGTACCACAGCGGCGCGGCCGCCGCCGACCTGGCCCACGTGAGCGGCGCCACCGCCGCGATCGCCTACAACGACCTCGTGGCGATCGGCCTCGTGCAGCGCCTCCAGTCCCGCGGGGTCGCGATCCCGCGCGACTTCTCCGTCGTCGGCATCGACGGCATCCCACAATCCTCCTGGTCATCGCCCACCCTCACGACCGTCTCGACGGTCCGGCGGTCGCTGGCCAGGACGAGCGTCCACGTCCTGCTCGACAACACCGAGGTGCCGCAGACGCACGTCGTGCCGGTCGAGCTGATCGTCCGCGCCTCCACGGGCGAGGCGCCGGCCGGGACGCTGCTGAACCAAGCACTCGCCACCTCCGGAGCATCCATCCAGAAAGGAACCACACCATGAAACCCAACCACCGCCGCCTGCTCGGCCTCGCCACCGGGCTCGCCGCCCTCTCCCTCGCCCTGACGGCCTGCGGCGCGCCAGGCGGGACCACGACCACCACGACGACCACCAACCCGGCCACCAACACCAGCACCGGGGCGAGCACCACGACCACATCCGGGTCGGGCGTGCCCGACAAGCCGTCCTCGCCGGTCACGCTGAACATCCTCGACATCGCCGGGAACCTCCAGCTGACGCAGGGCATGATCGACTCGTACGTCGCCGCGCACCAGGACATCATCAAGTCCGTGACGTACAGCACCGGCACGGCGCCCGACATGCCGGGCAAGGTGAAGGCGCAGCAGCAGGC
>WQUE01000081.1 GCA_009785885.1 Actinomycetes bacterium | reverse complement strand
TCGCCTCCGGACGCCGCCGAGGCGAACACCGTCGCACCACCCGCCCCACCACCACCCAACCCGCAGCTCACCTTGTCGAAGTGGGTATGCCTGACGGGCACGGGCTGCGCCGTCCCGACGACCCCCACGACCGCGGCGCTCGCCGCCGACGGCTGGGTGAAGGCCACGACGGTCGCGTACGACACGGCCGCCACCTGGCTCATCGTGATCACGAACACCGGCGATGTGCCGCTGGCGAACGTGAGGTTGTCCGACGCGGTCACGGGCGACGGCCATGGCGCGACCACGGCGGCCTGCGCCGACGGCACCGTGATCACGCCGTTGCTCGGCACCGGCGCCTCCTCGGTGATCACCTGCACGACACCTGAGATCACGAACACGTCCCTGATCGGGTCGGGGCACGCCGTCGTGAACACCGCCTACGCCACGGGCACGCCCGCCGGCGACGACGGAACCCCGCTGCCCAACCCGGACGGTTCCGCTGCGTGGACGGTGACGTCGGGTCCGGATGCGGCCGAGGCGAACACCCGCACCCCGCCCGCACCGCCCACCGTGAACCCGCAGCTCGACCTGTCGAAGTGGGTCTGCCGGACCGGCACGGGCTGCGCGGTACCGGCGGTGGCCACGACGTCCGCCCTGGCGTCCGCCGGCTGGGTGAAGGCCACGACCGTCACCTACGACAGCGACGCCACGTGGCTGATCGTCGTGACCAACGACGGCGACACGGCCCTGGCGCACGTCACGCTCGCCGACACGATCACCGGCGACGGACGCGGCGAGACCTCACCCGAATGCGCGGACGGCACGCTGATCGCGCCGCTGCTGCCCGCCGGCGCGTCGACCGTGATCACCTGCACGACCGCCCAGATCACCGACACGTCGTTGATCGGATCCGGGACGGCCGTGGTGAACACGGCGTCCGCAACCGGCACGCCCGCCGCTCCCGACGGCACCCCGCTGCCCAACCCGGACGGCAGTGCGTCCTGGACGGTCGTCTCCCATCCGGACGCGGCCGAGGTGAACACGGTTGCCCCGCCGCCGGCCCCGGTGCCCGTCCACCCGCAGGTAACCTTGTCGAAGTGGGTATGCCAGGGCGGCATCGGATGCCCGGTGCCCCCGGAGTTCTCGGCCGGACCGGCGACACTCGCCGCGGACGGCTGGGTGAAGGCGACCACGGTCGACTACGACGGCATCGCCGCCTGGCTGGTCGCGATCACGAACACCGGCGACGTGCCGTTACTCAACCTGACGCTGACCGACACGCTCACCGGCGGCGGCCACGGGATCATGACCGCCGGCTGCGACAACGGCATGATCATCACGCCGCGGCTGAACGTCGGCGCCTCGGCCGTGATCACGTGCACGACGGCCGAGATCACGAACACCGCCGCACTGGACTCCGGGGACGCGGTCGTGAACACCGCGTCCGTGGAAGGGACGCCAGCCGACGCGGACGGCGCCCCGCTGCCGAACCCGGACGGCTCTTCGACCGCCTGGACCGTGACGTCCCCGCCCGATGCGGCGCGCGTGAATGCGGCCGAGCCCGCCCCGCACATGGAGGACGTGAAGTACGACACGGCGAACGGCGACACGATCACGACCGGCGACTACGACGGCACCGCGAAGCGTCTCGCCCCGGACGTCGCGACGCCGATCAGCGTCGTCGTGACGAACGACGGCACCGAGTCGCTGATCAACCTGGTCGTGAAAGATCAGACGATCGCCGGCGTTGGCGTCCTCACCGGGCTGACGTGCGACTTCTCCGGACTCGGCGGGCCGGCGACGGGCACGACGTGGGCGGGACCGTTCCGCCCCGGCGAGTCGTTCACCTGCACGGGCACGCTGCCTGCGCTCGCGCGGGGCCAAAAGCACTCCGACAAGGTGATCGTGATCGCCACCGGCGATGTGACCGGCAAGCCGGTCACCTGCGAGGACGAGTGGAACGGCAACGTCCCCGTCCGGCCCGACGCCCCGACCGGCGGTACGGCCGCGGACGACGCCGCCCGGGCGTCCGCCGCCGGGGCGTCCATGCTTGCGCTCACGCTGCTGGTCCTCGGCGCGTGGGTGGCGCGCCGCCGCTGGTCGGCCGAGTAGCCGCAGGTCACGGAGCCGTCCCGGGCCTGACAGGGAAGTGAGTTAAGCCTCGAGTACGCGGCCTAACTCACTTCCTTAGGCACGAGTAGCATCGGGAGCACGGGGACGCCCCCGATGCACGGACACGGGAAGGGAGCCCGCCGATGACCGCCTGGAACGAGCTGCGGACCGACGCGTACGAAGGCATGCTGGCGGAGACGGTGACGATGCGGGGCTACCGCGGGAACCGCATCCACGCGTACGTGTCCCGCCCGCTGGGCGCGGGGCCGTACCCCGGCATCATCCTCATCCCCCACATCCCCGGCTGGGACGAACTCAACCGGGAGGTCGCCCGCCGGTTCACGCAACACGGCTTCACGGTGTGCTGCCCGAACATTTACGAGCGCTACGGCCACGGCCTGCCCGCCGACATCGCCGCGAAGGCCCGCGCCGCGGGCGGAGTCGCGGACGAGTCCGTGATGGGCGACTGCGAGGGCGCGCTCGACTACCTCACCGGCCTGCCGACGTCGAACGGCAAGGTCGGCGTGATCGGCATGTGCTCCGGGGGACGCCACGCGTTCCTCGCGGCGTGCCGCGTCCGGGGGCTGGCCGCGGCCGTGGACTGCTGGGGCGGGCGTGTCGTGATGAGCAAGGACGAACTCAGCCTGGCCGCCCCCGTCCCCCCGATCGACTACACGAAGGACCTCGGCTGCCCGCTGCTCGGCATCTTCGGGAACGACGACGTGTCCCCGACCCCGGAGCAGGTCGACCTGCACGAGGCGGCGCTGCAGCAACACGGCAAGGAGTACGAGTTCCACCGGTACGACGGCGCCGGGCACGCGATGTGGAACGTCGCCGGCGAGTCGTACCGGCCCGTCCAGGCGATGGACTCCTGGAACCGCGCCTTGGCGTTCTTCGACGAGCACCTGCGCGGGTAGGTGATCGCTCACGCCCATGCCTGCGCCGCCACCCGTCGCGCCCGCCCCGCGTCCCGCTGCCCGTGCGTTCTCCGTGATGGCCAAGCCCGTCGGTTCGCACTGCAATCTGCGCTGTGACTACTGCTATTACCTGCCGCTGCCGCACGGCGGCCCGATGAGCGACACGGTGCTGGAGGCGCTCATCCGCGGCTACCTCGCGGCGAGCGCGGGCCCGCAGGTGAGCATCGTGTGGCACGGCGGCGAGCCGACCCTCGCCGGCCTGGACTTCTACCGCCGCGCCGTCGAACTGGAGCAGCGCTACCTCCCCCAAGGCTGGGAGTGCTGGAACAACCTCCAGACGAACGGTGTGCTGCTGGACGACGAGTGGTGCGCGTTCCTCGCCGAGCACCACTTCGACGTGGGTGTGAGCCTCGACGGCACGCCCCGCCTGCACGACGCGCACCGTCCCGACCCGCGCGGCGCCGGCAGCCACCAGGCAGCGGCGGAAGCGATCGTCCGTCTGCAGGCGCACGGGATCGAGCCCGACCTGCTGTGCACGGTGAACGCGGACACGGCCCGGGAGCCGCTGGCGGTGTACCGGACCATGCGGGACTTCGGCACGGGCTGGATCCAGTTCATCCCCGTGATCCGCCGGGACGCCACGGGCACCGTGACACCCGACAGCGTCGCCCCGGACGCGTACGGGGACTTCCTGTGCGCCGTCTTCGACGAGTGGGCCACCCACGACGTCGGACGCGTCGCCGTGCAGCAGTTCGCCGAGATGCAGAACGTCATGGCCGGCGGTCAGGCCGGGCTGTGCTGGCTCGCCCCGACGTGCGGACGGGCGCTCGTCGTCGAGTCGGACGGCGGCGTGTACTCGTGCGACCACTTCGTCGACGACGGCCACCGCCTCGGCGATGTGCTCCACGACGACCTGGGCGCGCTCGCCGACTCCCCGGCGCAGATCGGTTTCGGCGACGCCAAGCGCGACGCCTTGCCGGTGCGGTGCCGCACGTGCACGTGGCGGCGGTTCTGCCACGGCGGCTGCCCGAAGGACCGGGACGACGGCCTGAACCACCTGTGCCCGGGCCTGACGCGCTTCTTCGCCCACGCCGCGGCGCACCTGGCGTCCATCACAAAGATGCAGGCGCGGGACCAGGATCCGGCGATGATCATGGACGGCGTCCGCCACGTCCTGATGGCCCGCTGGCGCGGCGTCGGGCGCAACGATCCGTGCCCCTGCGGCAGCGGCCGCAAGGCGAAGAGCTGCTGCTGGCCGACGCGTCCCGCGTGATGGGACGCGCTGTCTCCTCGACGCCGGCCGGCTGATCATCCTGGCCATCGACATCGGCCACCGCTTTGAGGTGTACCGGGACCGGTGAGGCGGCCGCGGTGCCGCCGTCTGGCCCTGGGGCCACGTTTGCGCCTACGATTGCTGTAACCGCCCGACACCACGAGGCTCGGAGGCACCGTGCACGTCCATGTCGTCTTCGCCCACCCCACGCACCTGAGCTTCACCGGGGACGTGCTGGCGTCGTTCCAGATCGGACTGGAGGATGCCGGGCACACGCACAGCGTGTCGGACCTGTACGCCATGCGGTTCCAGCCGGTGATCGGCGCCCCGGAGTACGCCCGCGAGGTGCGCCAGTTGGCGAGCCTGCCGATCCCCCCGGACGTCGCCGAGGAGCAGGCGAAGCTGAACCGGGCGGACGCGTGGGCGTTCGTGTACCCCGTGTGGTGGACGGACTGCCCGGCGATCCTCAAGGGCTGGTTCGACCGCGTGTGGACGGTCGGGTACGCCTACGCGCACGGCAACCCCGACTGGCGCGCGATGGAATCGAACCTGCAACTTCGTCCCGCCCGGAAGGCGATCGTGCTCGCCACCGCCGGGCACACGCCCGACCTGCTGCGCCAGACCGGCTGCTACCAGGCGATGGAGACGACGATGATCGCCGACCGCATCGGCCAGCGCGCGAAGGAGGCCGAGTTCCGCGTGCTCGGCGGTGCCGCGGACATCGCCCCGGAGGCCTGGGAGCTGATCCGTCCGCAACTGCTCGACACGGCCCGCGACCTCGGCTACGCGCTGTTCGACCCGCCGGTGTAGGCGACGATGAAGGAGTATCGGACCACACACCTCGTGATCTCCGAGGACCTCAACCACCACCAGACGCTGTTCGCCGGCCGGGCCGCCGAATGGCTGGTCGAGGCCGGGTTCATCGCGGCGGCGACGGCGTGCGGGCGGCCCGAGGACGTGCTCTGCGTCAACATGCACGGCTTCGTCTTCACCGAGTCGGTGTCGAACGGCGCGATCCTGTCGATGTGCGGACGGGTCGTCCGCACGGGGCGGACGAGCCTGACCGTCCACGTCAAGGCGGTGGAGGAGATCGGGGGCCACGAGCCGGTCGACGGGTTCCTCACGTTCGTGTGCGTGGATCCGGACACCCACCGGCCACGTCCTCACGGCATCGTCCTGGACGAACCCGGGGACGAGGACGAACGTGAACTCCGGCGCCAGGCGGACGCCCTCGGACGCTGACCGAGATCATCCACTCAGGCCGAACCCCGGTCAGGCGGCGTCGAGACCCAGCAGCCGCGCCGAGGCGTCCCAGAACTCGCGGACCAGGTCGTCGTCGTACGCCTGCGCGGCGGTGCGGCCGGGACGGCGGGGGCTGGGGTAGTACTCGCCGGACACCCACTCGATCCCGGGGGTCCCCTCGGCGAAGTGCACTAGGCGGCGCGCGCCGGTGATCGGCCCGGCCATGAAGCGGGCGGCCGCGCTGTGGTACGCCAACCGCATCGGCCCACCCGTGGAGGCGCCGAAGTTGGACGCGATCACGCCCGGGTGGAATGCGACGGCGGACAGTCCCAGGTGGTGGTACCGCGCGTGCAACCCGCGGGTGAACAGCACGTTGGCGAGCTTGCTCGCCCCGTACGCCTTCATCGGCGCGTAGCGGTGCCAGCCGTCGATGTCGTCCAGATCGATGTGCCCGGACATCCGCGCCGCCGCGCTCGCCGTGTTCACGACGGACGCATCGCCGGCGAGCAGCAGGTCCATCAGCTCGTGCGTCAGCAGGAACGGCGCCAGGTGGTTCACCTGGAACGTGCGCTCGAACCCGTCGATCGTCTCCAGCGGCCCGTCGAAGATGCCCCCGGCGTTGTTCGCGAGGACGTCGATGTGGTCGGTCGCGGCGCGCAGGTCGGCGGCCAGGCGGCGGACGTCGTCCAGCCGCTCGAAGTCGGCGACGAACGCCCCCGCCGGGTACAGCTTCTCCGTGACGGCCTCCAGTTTGGACGCCGTGCGCCCGACGAGGAACAGCCGGTGCCCGTCGCGGGCGAGCAGCGCGGCGGCGGTCGCGCCGATACCGTCGCTGGCCCCGGTGATCACGATCGTAGACATGGCTCTTCTTTCTTTATAGTCAGCTG
>WQUE01000080.1 GCA_009785885.1 Actinomycetes bacterium | reverse complement strand
ATCCTCGCAGCCGGCATCCCGACGACCCGGCACTCGCCGCCTGGTGCCGCCTCGGCCATGACCGCGCGGCCGGCGTCCTGACCCGGCCCGGCGCGGGTCGTCCCTTGTGACGAGGTGAATCCGAGCGGACCCCGTCCGGTGATGACCTGATGCGCTAAAGTTGATGCATGCGCACCACCGTGAATATCCCCGACGGCTTGCTGGAGCAGGCCAAGCGGCTCGCCCGCGAGGACGGCACCAGCGTGGGCGAGGTGCTCGCGATCAGCCTGCAGCACTACCTGGCCAACCTGGAGCGACCGGCGCGTCCGCCGCTTGTCATTCCCACGTTCCCGTGCGCCTTCGTCGCTCCGGTCGATCCGTCCTCCAACAAGGAGATCTTCGACTATCTGGACATGATCGAGGAACAGGAGCGGGCCGGCCGTGATCGTTCTTGACGTCAACGTGCTGGTGGCCGCCGCCACCGAACAACACATCCACCACGCCCCCGCGGAGCGCTTCATGAACGGGGAGCTGGCGTCGTGGAGCCCCGTCATCGTCCCCGATGTGGCTTGGAGCGGGTTCGCGCGCGTCATGACCAACCCCGCCGCGACGAAGCCGCCGCTGGACTGGGGTGGTGTGATGAGCTTCGTCGACGGCGTGATGGGACAGCCTGGCTATGCGCACCACTCCCGCGGTCTCTCGACGGATCTCCACCGCTTCTTCGACCTGTGCCGGTCGGTCGAGGCCCGGGGCAACCTGGTCTCCGACGCCTATCTGGCCGCGATCGCGATCGCGAATCACTGCCCGCTCGCGTCGTTCGACCGTGATTTCACCCGGTTCCCCGGCCTGAAGCTCCTCATCCCCGGCGATCCCGCAACCCTGGCGCGATAGGCTGGCCAGGTCCGGGATCGTACCCGCACCGGACGTCCGTCCCACGCAAGGAGGCCCTCATGGCAACCCCACACATCACCGCCGAGCCCGGCCAGATCGCCCCGGCCGTCGTCATGCCCGGCGACCCGAAGCGGGCCGAACGTATCGCCCGCGACTTCTTCACCGACGTCACGCTGGTGAGCGACGTCCGCGGCATCGGCGCGTGGACGGGCCGCTACGAGGGCGCGCCGATCACGGCGATGGCCTCCGGCATGGGCATCCCGTCGCTGTCGATCTACGCGACCGAACTGTTCCGGTTCTACGGCGTCGAGCGGATCGTCCGGGTGGGCACGTGCGGCGGAATCGCGGACGACATCGCGATCC
Organism: Actinomycetes bacterium; assembly: GCA_009785885.1. GTDB lineage: Bacteria > Actinomycetota > Actinomycetes > Propionibacteriales > Propionibacteriaceae > WRGV01. The sequence goes on along the minus strand of WQUE01000080.1, from coordinate 5,197 downwards.
GCGACGTGGCCATCGGCGCCTCCGCCCACACGAACTCGGGCATCGCCACGTTGCTCGTGCCGGGCGTCACCTTGTCCCTGGCGGCCAGCACCGACATGCTGATCGCCGCGGTCGCCAAGGCCCGCGAGCTGACCGCCGGGACGAGCGTCCGCATCAAGACCGGCGCGCTGTACTCGTCCGACTTCTTCTACCTGGAGAACACCGAACTCATGGCCCAACTCCGGGCGTTGGGGACCCTCGGCGTGGAGATGGAGGCCGCCGGACTCTACGCGGCCGCCGCGCAGGAGCACAAGCAGGCGCTGGCCGTGTGCACCGTCAGCGACCACCTGTTCGACCACTCCGGTGACATGAGCGCCGAGGAGCGCGAGACGAGCTTCACCACCGCCTTGTCGATCGGCCTGGCGGCGCTGTTCGCCTGAGAGGCTCAGCGGTAGTTGACGAACTGGACGGCGAAGTCCAGGTCCGCCTCGGCCCCGCGGACGAGACGCTGCACGGCCTGGAGGTCGTCGCGGCTCTTGCTGGACACACGAAGCTCGTCACCCAGGATCGCCGTCTTGACGGTCTTGGGGCCCTCGTCCTTGATCAGCTTGACGATCACCTTCGCCCCATCCTGGGCGATGCCGTTACGCAGCGAAGCGACCATCCGCCACGTCTTGCCGGACAGTTTCGGGTCCGTGGCCTTGAGCGCCTTCAAGCTCACGCCACGCTTGACGAGCTTGCTCTGGAACACGTCCCAGATGGCCTTGACGCGTTCCTCGCCGTTCGCCTCCATCGTCACGTCGTCACCCGACCAGCGGATCGAGGCGCCGGTGTCCTTGAAGTCGAAACGACTGCCGACCTCCTTGGCCGCCTGGTTCAGTGCATTGTCGACCTCCTGGCGGTCGACGCGGCTCACGATGTCGAACGAGATGTCGGATGCCATGTGTCCTCCCCGCGATGCTCATCGTCTGACCCCTCATTGTGACACGGCACCGCACCCGGCGGGCCCCGGCCCTGCGCGTCGCCGGCCGGTTTCGGTCCGGCCGCATGGCCTGGTATCGTGGACGCCCGTCACGGTCGAAGCAGTTCGGCCTTGATGCGGCGGGTTGCCGGAGTGGTCAATCGGAGCAGACTGTAAATCTGTCGGCGGATGCCTACGGAGGTTCGAACCCTTCACCCGCCACTCGCGAAGCCCCTAGCCAACACCTGATTGGCTGGGGGTTTCGTCGTCTGGCGACCCGGCGGCATCAGACGCCCGACTCGAAGTCGCCGACGTGCGGCAGGGACTCGTCGACCTCGGCGACGACAACCTCGGAGGTTCCCCGCCCCCGCCGGCGCAACACCAACACCACGACGAGCAGGACGGTCGCCAGCGCCCCCACACCGCCGGCCACCGCCATCACCACCCAGCGCTCTCCGCCTGGCACGCTGGTGGGCCCGGTCGTCCCGCCGGTGATGCCGGTGCGCATCGGCACCGCCTCGAACAGGCCCCAGTACGCGAGTTGACCTGTGATGGGCCCGGCGCCCGCCGGCACGCGTGTGAAGCGCAGGAACCGGCTGGCGCGCCAGGCTTCCAGCACCGGCGGGTAGTACAGCACCACCTCCGTGGCGGCCGCATAGACCGTCCCGTAGGCCTGCTTGATGAGGCGGGCGCGATCGCCTGGGTCCTGGTCGGACTGCTGACGGTCGGCAAGCGCGTCGAAAGTGGGATCGCACAGCCCGAGGCGCCCGGGCCGGCCGCTGGTGGCGTCCGCACCCGGCGAGGCACAGCGGTAGGGGGCCAGCGCGACGTCCGGGTCCGGGGGAACCTCGCGGGAGGCGACATAGATGTCGTAGTCACCGGTCGCGATCGCCGACTCGAGGTCGGCGGTGGGCAACGGCGTCAGGGCCGCGGCGAAGCCGAGCTGCCGTAGCGGCCCGGCCAGCCACGCGGCCGACTGGGCAGCGAGCTCGTCCGCCGGGTCCCACGCGACCCGCAGCGTGAGCGGCGCGGCATTCGCGTCGAGCCAGCGCGACGTCGCCAGGTCTCGCGCATACCCCAACGCGGGCAGCACCGCCGCCAGCGCGTCGTTGGCCCGCGCGAGGCCCCCCGCGCGCCCGCTCGCCCCAGACGGGAAACCCGACAAGGTGGGATAGGCGGGCGGCACGCCGGTCACGCCGGGCGTACCCAACCCGGCGAACACCGACGCGACGAGCGCAACCGGATCGATGACGCCCGCGATCGCCTCCCGAACACCGGCCGCCCGCAGCACCGGGTTGCCGGCGGTCGGTTCGGCCGTCGACGTCCCGTTCAGGTACGCCGCGACGATGTCCCTCGACGCGCCACTGGATGTCGCGATCCCGGGCGTCCGGGCGGCCTCGGCGAAATCGGGGGCCGCCAGGCCAGACACGAAATCGACCCCGCCGGCACGTAGCGCCGCCCAGGCGTCCGCGGACGTGGCGTACGGCACGAGGCTGATGCCTGCCAGCCTGGACGCCCCACCCCAGAACAGGGGATTGGCCCGCAGATCGAGGCCGCCATCGGCCCGCCGGCCGGCGACCACGAAGGGACCGCTCCCCACGAGGGGCCTGTCCCCCGGTTCGTTCGCGAAATCGGACAGGGTCGCCGGCCCGGTCCCGCCCCCCCAGACGTGGACGGGCACGATCGGGATGCCGACGGCCGGGTTCGACGCACGCGGGGCGATCAACGTGAGCACGACCGTCGACGCATCGGGCGCGTTCACGCTGGCCACATTCGCTGCCAAGGCACGGGATGCGGCCGGCAGGTGCGTGTCGGTCATCAACGCGGTGAACGTGTAGACGGCGTCGGCGGCCGTGACCGGCTGCCCGTCCGACCACTGCCGCCCGGCTGGAATCGCGTAGGTCCACGTCAACCCGCCGGCACTGACGCTCCACGAGGCGGCCAAACCGGGACCGGGCTGGTTTTCCGCGTCATAGTCGGACAGGCCCTCGTAGGCGAGCGTCAGGGCCTGCCTGGCCATCGGATCGTTCGCGGTGAACGGGTTGAGGGACCCCGCCCGCGCCATGAGGCCGATCGTCAACGTCGGCAGGGTCTCGGCGTTCGCCCGCGGCGCCCATCCGAACAGCGCGATGGCGGCGACCGTCACCCCGGCCGCCAGGCGGCCCGCCGGTCCGCGCCACGTCACGTCGCGTCCCCCCTCGCGCTTATGTCGCCGTCCAGCCTACCGGCCTGGGGCGGAACCGGCTCACGCTCGCCCACAGCCATGCCGGTAGTCTCGGTGAGGAGGGTGCTGAAATGCCAGGGCCCCGGCGAGGACGGGAGGTCGGCCGTGCGGGTGATCACGCACAACGTCAACGGCATCCGTGCCGCTCTGCGTCGCGGGTTCACCTCGTGGCTGGCGCAGACCGATGCCGACGCGATCGCCCTCCAGGAAGTCCGTTGCCCGGTCGAGGCTCTTCCCCTGGACGCTTTCGGCGACTACCACGTCGTGTACGACCCGGGTTCGCTGCCGGGGCGCAACGGCGTCGCCCTGCTGACGCGAGAACCGGTGGCCGCGAGCACCGCCTGGAGCGGGCGGGTGTACGCCTGGGGTCCGGGCGAGGTGCCCTCGCCACTGCCGGCCGTCGCCACGCACGCCGATGACGCGCTGGACGCGTTCGCCCACGAAGGACGCTGGATCGCGGCCGACCTCGCCGGCGGTGGTGTGCGTCTGGCCAGCCTCTATCTGCCGAAGGGCGGCGTCCCCGCACACCTCGTGAAGACCCGCAGCCGTGAGGGCCGCACACCCGAACAGGAGCAGGCCCGCTTCGACCGGAAGCAGGGCTTCATGGCCGCGTGGGCGCGCGATGTCGCCGCGCTGGCGCAGGAGTCGGTCGCGCAGGGACGCGACCTCTTGGTCGTCGGCGACTTCAACATCGCCCATGCCCCCGCCGACCTGTCGAACTGGCGCGGCAACCAGGCCACCGATGGTTTCCTGCCCGCCGAACGGATCTGGTTCGACGACCTCGTCGGGGCCGATCCGTCCTCCCTCCGCCTGCCGGAGGCGGTGCGCAATCCGGTGGCGCCGCAAGCCGGCCCGCTGGTCGACGTGGTGCGCGCACTGCACCCGGACCAGGACGGGCCCTACTCGTGGTGGAGTTGGCGTGGCCGGGCGTTCACGAACGATGTCGGCTGGCGCATCGACTACCACCTCGCGACGCCCGGTCTCGCCCGTACCGCGCATCGCGCCTGGGTCGACCGGGCCGGGACCTACGAAGAACGCATCAGCGACCATGCCCCTGTCGGCGTTGATTATGCCTTGTGAAGACCTGAATGGCCGAATGTCCCTCAGGTGAGGCGCTCCAGCATCCAGTCGAGGCACGCGGTCAGGGCCCGGACGTCGTCCGGATCGACCGCCGCGTAGCAGCCGACGCGGATCTGGTTCCGTCCGACGCCGCGGTACGGCTCGATGTCGACGATGCCGTTCGCGCGCAACTCGGCACACAACCGCTTGGCGTCCACCCGATCGTCGAACTCGATGGTCGCCACCACGGGCGAACGCTGCTGCGGATCGGCGACGAACGGCACCGCCAGGTCGCACGCCTCGGCCCAGTCGTACAGCTGGCGGGAGGATGCGGTTGTGCGCGCGACCGCGAAGTCGAGGCCGCCGCCCTCGATCAGCCAGTCGAGCTGTGACTCGAGCAGCAGGAGCGTCGCGACCGCCGGGGTGTTGAGCGTCTGGCGCTGCGCGGAGTTCTGGGCCGCCAGCGTGAGATTCAGCGACGGCGGAATCCATCGGCCCGAGGCGGAAAGGCGGGCGGAGCGTTCCAGCGCGGCCGGGGAACACAAGGCAACCCACAGGCCCCCGTCCGAGGCGAAGTTCTTCTGCGGCGAGAAGTAGTAGGCGTCCGTGGCCGCCAGATCGGCGCGCATGCCGCCCGCGGCGGAGGTGGCGTCGATGAGCACGAGCGCGGAGGCGTCGGCGCCGGCCGGGCGGAACAAGGGGGCGCACACACCCGTCGAGGTTTCGTTCTGCGGCCAGGCGTACACGTCGCAGCCCTCGGTGGCGACCGGCACCGCCACCGATCCCGGGTCGGCCAAAGCGACCGCGGGCGGCTCCAGGAACGGAGCGGCCGCCACGCCCTCGGCGAACTTGCGCCCGAACTCGCCGAAGGCGCCATGCGCCGAGCGACGGTCGATGAGGCAGCAGGCGGCGATGTCCCAGAACTGCGTCGCCCCACCGTTGCCCAGCACGACCCGGTACCCGTCGGGCAGGGC
>WQUE01000079.1 GCA_009785885.1 Actinomycetes bacterium | reverse complement strand
ATAGGCGGGCATCTTCAGATTCGGAAACCGGACCGCGAACGCCAACACCGTCAACACGGCCGTCACCAACCAGCTCAACGCCTCATCCCGGCGCAACACCACATCATCCCGCAACCGCGCCACCGTCGACCACGACGCCCCCCACACAAGCCGCGCCGGCTCACGCTCCACCGGACGCCAGCCGCGCCAAGCCTGAAAGCGGGAACGCCGGGGCGCCCCGATGGTGACGCCGGGAACGGGCGATTCGGTGGAGGTCACGGGCCCATCGTAGGGCCCGAGCCCTCAGGACGGCTCAGATGCCCCGGGCCAGACGGTAGTAGGCCGCGCCTGCCCGCAGCTCCGCCTCGAAGCCCACCCGCGTCGTGCCGGTGGTGATCAGGGCGAACTCGGTGCGGGCGATACGCGCGAACTCGCGCCAGTGGTCGGCCCCCACGGCGGTCGTCATCACCGTGTGGTGGGCCGACCCGGCGCGCAGCCAGCACGCCGCCGCGGTGTAGAAGTCGGGGTCCGCCACCCACACGGCCCGTCCGACGGGCAGCATCGGCATCGGCGCGTCCGGCCCCACGACCCGGACCGTGTTGCCCGTGAGACGGAAGCGGTCGCGCATGTCGGCCAGGCCCACAACGATCGCCGGCCCCGGGTCGACGTCGAACACGAACCGCACCGGATCCTCGCGGTTCCCGATGCCGAGCGGGTGAATCTCCACCCGCGGCGTCGTCGCCGTCAGGCTCGGACACACCTCCAGCATGTGCGCGCCGAGGCTCTTCTCGGCGCCCGGCACGAGATGGTACGTGTAGTCCTCCATCAGCGACGCCCCACCCGGCAGCCCGGCGCCCATCACCTTCGCGGCCCGGACGAGCACGGCCGTCTTCCAGTCGCCCTCGGCGCCGAAGCCGTAGCCGTCGGCGGTGAGGCGCTGCACGGACATGCCGGGCAGCTGCTTGAGGGCGCCGAGGTCTTCGAAGTTCGTCGTGAACGCCATCGCGTCGTGGGCCTCCAGGAAGCTCCGCAGCGCGATCTCCAGCTTCGCCGAGTACACCAGCGAGTCGTGCCGCGCGCCACCCGCGCGCAGCTCGGGGACGACGTCGTAGAGGTCCTCGTAGTCGGCCGCGAGCCTGGATGCTTCGGCATCGCCCACCTGCGCGACGGCGTCCGCCAGGTCGTTCACGCCGTAGGTGTTCACGGACACGCCGAACACGTGCTCGGCCTCGGTCTTGTCGCCCTCGGTCACGGCCACGTTGCGCATGTTGTCGCCGAAGCGAATCAGGTTGAGACGCCGCGTCGCGGCCCAGCCGGCGGCGGCGCGCATCCACACGTCCACCTGCGCCCGCACCGCCGCATCGGACACGTGCCCCACCACGATGGTCGGGTCGACGCCGAGCCGGGCCTCGATGTAGCCGAACTCGCGGTCGCCGTGGGCGGCCTGGTTCAGGTTCATGAAGTCCATGTCGATGGTCGCCCAGGGCAGCTCGACGTTCGCCTGCGTGTGCAGGTGCAGCAGCGGCTTGGCCAGGGTGTCCAGCCCGGCGATCCACATCTTCGCCGGGGAGAACGTGTGCATCCAGGCGATCACGCCGGCGCACGCGTCGTCGCCGTTGGCGTCCAGCATCGTGCGCCGGATCGCGTCCTTGCTCGTCAGCACGGGCTTCCACACGACGTTCGCGGCCAACTTCGCGTCATTCAGCGCCGCGACGATCGCCCGGGAGTTGTCGGCCACCTGGGCCAGGACGTCCTCGCCGTAGAGGTTCTGTGAGCCGGTGAGGAACCAGACGGTGGGTGTTGCGGTCATGATGCGTGGCCTTTCGGGTCGGTGGAGCGGGGCTGGGCGGCCGGCTGGCCGTAGACGTTCTGGTAGCGGTCGTAGAGGCGGTCGATGTCGGCCGGGGCGATCGGGGCCGGCTCGCCCAACTGGCGGGCGATGTGGACGGTGCGCGCCACGTCCTCGACCAGGACGGCGGCCTTCACGGCGGCGCGGGCGTCCCTGCCGATCGTGAACACGCCGTGGCCCGCCATGAGCACGGCCGGGGAACGCGAGCCGCCGAGCGTCTCAACGATGCCGCGGCCGATCGAGTCGTCCCCGATCAGGGCGAACGGCCCGACCGGCACCGGGCCGCCGAACTCGTCCCCCATCATCGTGAGGACGCACGGGATCGGCTCGCGCCGCGCCGCCCATGCGGTCGCGTACGTCGAGTGCGTGTGGACGACGCCCCCGACCGCCGGCATGTGCGCGTAGACGTAGGCGTGCGCGTACGTGTCGGAACTCGGCGCGAAGTCGCCCTCGACGAGGGTGCCCTCCAGGTCGGTCACGACCATGGCCTGCGGGCTCAGGTCGTCGTAGGACACGCCGGACGGCTTGATGACCATGAGATCCGCGCCGGGCACGCGCGCGGACACGTTGCCCGCCGTCCAGGCCACCAGGCCCCAGCGGATCAGCTCCTGGTGGAGCGCGGCCACCTCCTTGCGCAGACGGGCGACCGCCGGGGCGAGGCTCGGGTCGATTCGCATCACATGTCTCCTCATCGGATCAGCACACGCCGGTCGCGGTCGCCTGGAGCGGCAGCGCCTTCTCGAACGCCGCCAGGAACGCCCGGTAGCCCGCCACGTCGGCCGCGTCCGGGTCGAGCGTCGTCCGCTCCGCGCCCGCGAACACCACCCGGTCGAGGTACGCGGGCAGGGACAGCCCATGGCCGTCCCCAGCGTAGGCCGCGAGCACGGCCATGCCCCAGGCGCCGCCCTCGGAGGCCGTCGCCCCGACGGTGATGGGCACGTCCAGCGCCGCCGCCAGCAGCCGCTGGGCGACCCCGGGCGTCGCGAACACGCCGCCGTGGCCCACCAACGTGTCCACGCGCACGCCCTCGTCCGCCAGGATGCGCATGCCGAGGCTCAGCGTGGCGAAGCCGGACATGATCAGCACCCGGGCCAGGTTCGGCAGGCTCAGCGTGGAGTCCGGCGTGCGGACGACCAGCGGACGTCCCTCGTCCAGCCGCGTCACCGGCTCCCCGGCGAGGTAGTTGTACGCCAGGAGCCCCCCACCGTCGGCCGCCCCGTCCAGCGCGGCGCCGAACAGGGCCCCGAACACCGCCTGGTTGTCCAGCGGATGTCCCGCCCGGGCCGCGAACTGGCCGAACACGGTCGCCCAGGCGTCGATCTCGGACGCGCCGTTGTTGCAGTGGACCATCGCGACGCCCGCACCGTCGGGGGTCGTCACCAGGTCGATCTCGGGATGCACGCACGCGAGCGGGTGCTCGAGCGTCACCATCGCGAACACGGACGTGCCCACGGAGATGTTGCCGGTGCGCGGCGCGACCGCGTTGGTCGCGACCATGCCGGTGCCCGCGTCGCCCTCCGGCGGGGCGAACCGTGCCCCGGGCTCGAGCCGTCCGGACGGGTCCAGCAGGGCGGCCCCCGCCGGCGTCAGCACGCCCGCCGGCGCCCCGGCTTCGGCGACGCGCGGCAGGACCGCCGCGAGGTCGACCCCGGAGGCGGCCTCGTCCAGTAGGCGCTGGGCGGTCTCCAGGCGGGCCTGATCCCAATCACGCACGGCCGCGTCGATCGGGAACATGCCCGAGGCCTCGCCGACGCCGAGCACGTCCTCGCCCGTCAGCTTCGCATGGACGTACCCGGCCAGCGTCGTGAGCCGGGCGATCTGCGCCACGTGCGGCTCGCGGTTCAACACCGCCTGGTACAGGTGGGCGATCGACCAACGCTGCGGGATCGGGAACTCCAGCGCCGCACTCAGCGCCTCGGATGCCGGGCCGGTCGTCGTGTTGCGCCACGTGCGGAACGGCACGAGCAGGTCGCCGGCTTCCGAAAACGCCAGATAGCCGTGCATCATCGCCGAGATGCCGATCCCGTCCAGGCGCGTCAACTTGTGGCCGGCGGCCCTCTCGTACGCCTGCGCCAGCTCCGCGTACGCCGCCTGGACGCCGCTCCACACCTCATCGAGGCCGTACGTCCAGTACCCGTCGACCAGGCGGTTCTCCCACGTGTGGGCGCCCTGCGCCAGCACCGTGCAGGCCTGGTCGATGAGCACGGCCTTGATGCGCGTCGAGCCGAACTCGATGCCGAGGTAAATCGAATCTGACATGGTCTTTCCTTAGTGGTTGTCGGGTCAGCGCCGCTTCGCCCGGACCATGGCGAACACGCTTTGCAGGATGATGAAGAAACTCATGATCGCACCGAGCACGATGCTCGACCAGCCGTTGGCCAACGTGCCGTTGAAGTTGATGAACTTGGTGATCGTCGTCTGCACGAGTACGCCGATGAACGAGCCGAGAATGTTGCCCACGCCGCCGGTCAGCAGGGTGCCGCCGATCACCGACGAGGCGATCGCCTGCATCTCGAAACCCTGCGCCTTCTCCACCGCGCCGCCGGTCGAGAACAGGCAGAACAGGAAACCGCCGAACGCCGTGAGGAAACCCATGAACGTGTACACGCCGAGCTTGATGCGCTTCACGTTCAGCCCCATGAGCAGCGCCGACTGCTCCGAGCCGCCGACCGCATACACGCTCCGGCCGAAACGCGTCCACGTCATGATCGCGTACACGACCGCGACCGCGACGAGCGCCAACACGACGGACAGGTAGATGAACGGCTGCTGGTACACCCCGCCCGCGTTCGTGTAGCCCCCGAACGGAAACTTGATCTTGAACGTCGCCAGGCGCATGAAACTGCGGTTGGTGATGTCGATCGTCTGGGTGGAGATGATCGCCGTCATGCCGCGGGCGAAGAACATGCCGGCCAGTGTGACGATGAACGGCTGGATACGGAAATACGCCACGAGGATGCCCTGGACGAACCCGAACACGATGCCCGTGAGCAGCACGATCAGGATCATCGTGTACGCGTTCGCGCCCTTCTTCTCCATGAAGAACGCGAACATCATGCAGTACATGGCCACCTGCCCGCCGACCGAGATGTCGATGCCACCGGAAATCATCACCATCGCCATGCCGGCGGCGATCACGATCAGCCCGGGGTTGGAGTTCAGCATGTCGAAGAACGAGTTCAGGCTTCCGAAGTTCTTGCTCCGGTACACGAGCACGCCGACCACGTAGATCGCGATGAACAACGCAAACGTGATGAGGACGAGGAAGTTGTTCCCGGAGAACTGTGCCGACAGGCGCTGCCAGAGCGTGTTCTGACGGACGGCGCGGGCCTTGAGGACTGGTGTGGCCATCGCTACTCACCCGCCTGGGCGACCGCGACGGCGGGGCGTCGTGGCCGCACGAAGGCCGCGGCCCGGTTCAGCATCGGACGCAGTTCGGTGGACTGGAGCACCACGATCACCACGACGACGATCGCCTTGTAGAGCGGCAGTTGGTCGGCCGACACGTTGATCGAATACAGCACCGTGGTGAGCGTCTGGATCGTGATCGCACCGATCACCGTGCCGGCCAGGGAGAACTTGCCGCCGGACAGGAGATTGCCGCCGAGCGCGACGGCGAGAATCGCATCCAGCTCGATCATCTTGCCGTTGTTCTGGGCGTCGATCCCGCCGATCCGGCTGCTGGCGATGATGCCGGCGATCGCGGCACACAGGCCGGCGAACACGTACGCCAGCAGGATGATCCGGGCGGAGTTGAGGCCGAGGATGCGGCTCGCCCGGTTGTTGATTCCGACGGACTGGATGTTCATCCCCAGGGCCGTGAACCGCAGCACGAGCGCGACGATCAGCACGACGCCGGCGGCGATGAAGATCGGCGTCGGCAGCGGGATGATGTTGCGGCCGGCACCGTTCTGGATGAAATTCCCGAACCACCGGAAGTTCGGCAGGTCGACCTTGAGGATCTGGCCGCTGTTCACGACCTTCGCGGCCCCGCGTGCCGCGGTGTAGAGAATCAGGGTCGCCACCATCGGCTGGATTTTCAGCCGTGACACGAGGAAGCCGTTCCACAGGCCGCACAGACTCCCGACCGCGAGCGCGGCGAGCATGCCGAGGGCGAGCGGGACGACGTACGCCTTCACGTGGTAGTCGTTCTGCGCCAGCGTGCCGTAGCCCAGCAGCCACACCATCACCGAACTGGAGAACGCCATCACCGCGCCGACCGAGATATCGACGCCGGCGGAACACGACACGACGACCGTCATCCCGAGCGCGACGATGATCAGCTCGGACGACCGGTTGAGGATCGTGATCAGCGGGCCGTTGAACGTGCCGTTCGTGTGGACGATCTTGAAGAACGAGCCGGGCGATCCGGAGGTCGCCATGGTCACGATCATGTTCAGCAGCAGCACCAGCGCCAGGCACACCAGCGCGAAGAAGATGCGGTGGCGCACGATCGCCTTCAGCACCGCGACGCCGCGCCGCGGCTCGCCGTCGGCGTGCACAGGCCTCTCAGTCATCGCCGGCCTCATCCCCTGCGATCTTCGACATGATCGCCGACGACGACATCTCGTCATCGACGAGCTCCCCCACCTTCGACAGGTCGCGCATCACGCCCAGCCGGCTGCACGTCCGCAACATCTCGTCGATCTCCGAGGAGATGAACAGGATCGCCATGCCCTCCCCCGCAAGTTCGACGCACAAGCGCTGGATTTCGGCCTTCGTACCGACGTCGATGCCGCGCGTCGGCTCATCCAGGATCAAGAAATCCGGGTGGGTCGCCAGCCAGCGGGCGACGATCACCTTCTGCTGGTTGCCGCCGGACAGCTGCTTCACCGGCGTGTCAAGACTCGCGGTCTTGATGGCGAGCAGGTCGACGTACTCGCGGGTGATCCGGTCCTGCTCGGCGCGCGACATCAGCCGGAACGCGCCGCGCTTCGTCTGCTCCGCGAGCACGATGTTCTCCCGCACCGACAGGTCCTGCACGCAGCCCTCGTCCTTGCGGCTCTCGGGACAGAACGCCATGCCGGCCCGCATCGAGTCGATCGGCGAATGCTTCACGGGCGCGCCCTTCACCACCAGCGTGCCCTCGTCGGCCGCATCCGCGCCGTAGATCGCCCGAGCGACCTCGGTGCGCCCACTGCCGAGCAACCCGGCCAGGCCGACGACCTCGCCGGCGTACACGTCCAGATCGAACGGCCGGATCCCGCCGCGCACCCCGAGCCCCCGCGCGGCGATCACCGGGGCGCCGCCACGGTCGACCTCGTCCTCCGACCGGCGGTGGATCGCCGCCATGTCGTCGAACGCCCGGCCGAGCATCGCGGCGACCAGATCCCGGCGGGGCAGGGCCTCGATCGCGTACGTCCCGACGAGATGCCCGTTGCGCAGCACCGTGATCTTGTCGCACACCTGGTACACCTGGTGCAGGAAGTGGGTGATGAAGATCACGCCCATCCCGTCGTCGCGCAGCTTGCGGATGAGCTCGAACAGCCGCGCGACCTCCTGCTCGTTCAGGGAGGACGTCGGCTCGTCCAGGATCAGCACCTTCGCCGAGATGGAGATGGCCCGGGCGATGGCCACCATCTGCTGCACCGCCAAGGAGTGCTCGCCCAGCTGCCGCTCCACCACCACGTCGACGCCGATGTCGGCCATGATGCGGGCGGCCTGCCGGTTCACCTCGCGCCGGTCCACGAACATGCCGTGGTGCGGCTGCCGGCCGGCGAACAGGTTCTCGGCGACGGACAGGTTGGGGCAGAGGTTCACCTCCTGATACACCGTGGAGATGCCACGCTCCTGCGCCTCCTGCGGGGAATGGTTGATCACCGGCGCGGGGTTGCCCGCCAGACGGATCTCGCCGGTCTCGAACGGCTCGGCGCCCGTCAGGACCTTCACCAGCGTCGACTTGCCGGCACCGTTCTCGCCCATCAGGGCGTGGATCTCCCCGGGCGCCAGCGTGAAGTCCACATCGTCGAGGGCCAGCACGCCCGGGAAGTGCTTCGTGATCCCGCGCATGGTGACCAAGGGTTCCACCATCGTGAGGATCCTCCTTCCCTCAAGGCCCGGCGAGGGCAGGCGCGACGGGGGGTCCCGCGCCTGCCCTTGCCGGGCTGCTTGCGGTGTCGTGGGCGACTACGAGCCGAACGCCGTCTTGATCTTCTCGGCGGCGTTGGCCGAGTCGATGACACCCTCGACCGAGTAGGTGATCTTCGGAATGGTCTCGCCGGCCTTCGCCTTCTTGATCAGGTCGCCGACCTGCGGGCCGAGCAGCGGGTTGCACTCGGCGATCACGTCGATGTAGCCGTCGATCACCATCTGCACCGCGGACTTGTTGCCGTCGAAGGAGATGATGATCGGCGCCTTCGGGTCCTTGCCGGCGTTCTTCATGGCGTCGATCGCGCCGTAGGTCATGTCGTCGTTCTCGGAGTAGATGACGTTGAAGTCCTTGTTCTGCTGCAGGAAGGACTCCATGACCTCCTGGCCCTTCGCTTGGGTGAACTCGCCGGTCTGCTCGTAGACGACCTTCCAGTCGGAGTGCTTGGCGAGCGCATCGGTGAGGGCCTGGCTGCGGCCCTTCTGCGCCGTCGAGCCCATGGTGCCCTGGAGGTGCACGATGTTGATCGGGCCCGTCACGTTGTTCTTCGCGATGTAGTCCTCCAGCCACTTGACCGCGTTGTCGCCCTCCTGCTTCATGTTGCCGCCGAAGTAGGTCAGGTACAGGTCGTCGGACACGGACAGCTGGCGGTCGGAGACGATCAGCGGGATGCCCGCGTTCTTGGCCTCCTGCAGCACCGGCTCCCAGCCGGAGTCGGTCACCGGCGCCAGGTCGATCACCTCGACGCCCTGGGCGATCAGGTCGCGCACGTCCTGCTTCTGCTTGTCCGCGTCCTGGTTCGCGTCGGCGAACACCAGTTTGAAGCCGTTCTTCTCGACGAAGTAGTCCTTGTAGCTCTGCGTGTTCGCCGTGCGCCAGCCGGACTCGGCGCCGACCTGGGCGAAGCCGAGCGTGATCAGGCCGTCGCCGTTGGTGTCCTTCGGCACCAGGCTGTAGCCCGATGCCGCGGCCTTGGTCGACGACGAGGACGCCGGGGCCGTGCTCGACGAGGACGACGCCGGCGGCTGGGTGGTCGTCGAGCCGGTCGTTCCGGTGGTGTTGTTGGAGCAGGCGGTCATCGAGATGGCGAGCAGCGCCGTGAGGCCCGCCGTCACCAGTGATTTCTTCATGTATCTGCCTTTCTGAGGGGGGAGACGGCGTCGCCGCCTCGAGGGTCATGCTGGGTCGTGGCTGCACTGCTCACCCGGCCACCGCCCGCGTCCATGGCACCCATGCCGACACGTGCGGCAATCCTCACGTTAGCGCTCACACGGAACCGCTGTCAATGAGTCGCCTACACGGGCAACATAACGATTCGGTAACGCTTTGTGCCACAGCGACGCGCATGTGAGCGCTCTCCCAACTCGCCCCCCAAGAGGGCCCCCTGGGCGACCTCAGGCCGCGACGGACGTGCGGCGCTTGTTCCACAGGTCGAACGCCACGGCCAGCGTCAGGATCAGGCCCTTGATCACGGGCTGGATACCCTGGGACAGGCCGGCCAGCTGCATGCCGTTCGAGATCACGGCCATGATCAGGCCGCCGATCATCGCCCCGCCGATCCGTCCGATGCCGCCCGTGGTCGACGCGCCGCCGATGAAGCACGCCGCGATCGCGTCCAACTCCATGCCGACGCCCGCGGCAGGCTGGGCGCTGTTCATGCGGGCGGAGAAGATCACGCCAGCCACGCCCGCCAGGAAGCCCATGTTCACGAACGCCCAGAACGTGATCCACCTGGTCTTCACGCCCGACAGTTGCGCGGCCAGCAGGTTGCCGCCGATCGCGTACACGCCACGGCCGAAGCTCGTCCGGCCCATCACCATGCCGTACACCATGATGAACACGGCGAGGATGATCAGGATCACGGGCAGGCCGCGATTCTGCGAGATGCGCCAGGCGTAGAACATCGCGACGACGGCGACGATGACGATCTGGAGGATGAACAGCGGCAGCGGGGCGACCTCCTGCTGGTACTTCAGCCGGGCCGCGCGCGAACGCCACTGGGCGACGGCGTACCCGACCACCGCGACGGCGAAGATGACCACGGTGAAGACATCGAAGCCGGTGCCGCCGAACCACCCCTTGATGAAACCGTTGGAAATCCCGTAGTACTTTCCGCCGAACGGCGACAGGGACACGTAGTTGAGCGTCAGCTGAGCCAGACCGCGGAACAACAACTGACCGCCCAAGGTCACGATGAAGCCGGGGATGCCGACGACCGCGACCCAGAAGCCTTGCCAGGCGCCGACGGCGAGGCCCGTGATGAGCGCCGCGGCCACGCCGAGATACCAGGGCATCCCGTGGCGCACGACGACGACCGCGGCGACCGCGCCCGTGAACGCGACGACCGAGCCGACCGACAGGTCGATCTGGGCCAACACGATGATCATGAGCATGCCCAGCGCCAGGATCAGCACGTAGGAGTACTGGAGCACCAGGTTGGTCAGGTTGGAGGGACTGAGGAACTTCTTCTGCCACACCGACAGGGCGATGATCACGACGACGAAGGCGAGCAGGATGCCGTTGCGCCGCAGGACGTTCTCCACCAGGTAGGCGACAAAGGCGCTCTGCGGCTGGGCCGCACCTGATGACCCCGCAGCGAGCGGTGTGGCGGTGGTGGTGCTCATCGGACGGCTTCCTTCTCCTTGGTCATGAGGTTCATGAGTTTCTCGGGTGTGGCCTCGGCGATCGGCACCTCGCCGGTGACGACGCCGAAGCTGAGGGTGTAGATACGGTCGGAGATGCCCATCACCTCGGGCAGCTCCGAACTGATCACGATCACGGCCTTGCCCTGCTCCACCAACTGGTTGATCAACGTGTAGATCTCGTACTTGGCGCCGACGTCGATGCCGCGCGTCGGTTCGTCGAGGATCAGGATGTCCGGGTCGGTGTACAGCCACTTGGCGACGACGACCTTCTGCTGGTTGCCGCCGGACAGCTTGGTGATCGCCGCCATCACCGTCGGGGTCTTGATCGACAGCGCGGCCCGGTACTGCTCGGCGACCTTGATCTCCTCGTTGTCGTTCACCAGGCCGAAAAGCTTGCCGACGAGCTTCTTCAGCCCGGCGGCGGTGATGTTCGTCTTGATGTCGGTGAGCAGGTTCAGGCCGTAGCGCTTGCGGTCCTCGGAGACGTAGGCCAGCCCGTGTGCGATCGCCTCGTCCACCGTGTGGAGCGCCACCTCCTCGCCGCGGATGTACGTGCGCCCGGTGATGTTCTTGCCGTACGAGTGCCCGAACAGACTCATCGCCAGCTCGGTGCGCCCGGCGCCCATCAGCCCGGCGATGCCCACGACCTCGCCCGCGTGCACGTTCAGGCTGGCGCGGTCGATCATCACGCGCCCCGGCTGGGTCGGGTGGTACACGGTCCAATCCTCGACGCGGAACACCTCCTCGCCGATCGGGTGGTTGCGGCTCGGGTAGCGCTGCGACATCTCCCGTCCGACCATGTCCTTGATGAGGCGCTCCTGGGTTGCCTCGGATCCCGGCATCGCCTCGATGGTGCGGCCGTCGCGGATCACGGTGATGGTGTCGGCGATCTCCATGAGTTCGCCGAGCTTGTGCGAGATCATGATGCAGGTGATGCCCTGCGCTTTCAGGCCGCGCAGGAGGCCGAGCAGGTGTTCGGAGTCGTTGTCGTTCAGCGCGGCGGTCGGTTCGTCGAGGATGAGCAGCTTCACGTCCTTGCTCAGGGCCTTCGCGATCTCGACGAGCTGCTGCTTGCCGACGCCGATCGTGCTGATGGGGGTCGTGGGATTCTCGATCAGACCGACCCGCGCCATGAGCGCCTGGGCCTCCGCGTTCGTCCGGTTCCAGTCGATCAGGTGCGTCCTGTCGAACCGCTCGTTGCCGAGGAAGATGTTCTCGGCGATGGACAGGAACGGCGACAGTGCCAGCTCCTGGTGGATGATGACGATGCCTTTGGCCTCCGAATCGTTGATCCGGTGGAACCGGGCCTCGGCGCCCTCGAAGACGATCTCACCGTCGTAGGTCCCGTAGGGGTGGACGCCGGACAGCACTTTCATCAGCGTCGACTTGCCCGCGCCGTTCTCGCCGCAGATCGCGTGGATCTCCCCGCGTGTGACCGTGAGGCTGACATCGTCCAGCGCAACCACCCCGGGGAACGTCTTCGTGATGTGCCGCATCTCCAGGATCACGTCCTCGGCGCCTGGCGGCACCACCCCGGGCTCGAGCAACGCGGTGTTCTCGGACATGCTCACCACTCCTTCGTGAAAGCGGACGGGTGGAGGTCGGCGTGGGGAGGCGAACGGCGACGCCCGCCTCCCCACGACCGATCGTAGGTTACGCCTGACCGGCGTCGACCTGGGCCTGCGTCCAGTAGCCCGAGTCGATCAGCAGCGGCTTGATGGTGTCCTTGTTCACCGTGTCGACATCGAGGAGGAACGACGGGACGACCTTCTTGCCGTTGTTGTACGTCTTGGTGTCGTTCGGGGTCGGCGTGCCACCGGTGAGGTAGGCCTGCGCGACCGTCACGGCCTGAGCCGCCAGCTTGCGGGTGTCCTTGAAGATCGTCGAGAACTGGATGTCCTTGTTGATCAGCGCGACGGACTCGATCTCGGCGTCCTGGCCGGTGACGATCGGCAGACCCTCCGGGATCGTCGGACCCATGCCCACGTTGGTCAGCGCGTTGATGATGCCGCGGGACAGGCCGTCGTACGGCGCCAGCACGCCCTTCAGGCCCGCGCCGTTGCCGCCGTAGGTCGAGGACAGCAGGTTGTCCATGCGCGTCTGGGCGTTGATCAGAAGCCAGCGCTCGGTGGCGACCTGCTCGAACTTCGTCTGGCCGGACTTGACGACGAGCGTGCCGTTGTCGAGGTACGGCTTCAGGGTGTCCATCGCGCCGTTGAAGAAGAACCCGGAGTTGTTGTCGTCGGCCGCGCCCGCGAACAGTTCGATGTCGATCGGGCCCTTCGGCGCGTCGGCGGCCGGGTTGCCGTCCTTGTCGGTCAGCTTCAGGCCGTACAGCAGCGACTTCGCCTGCGCCACGCCCACCTTGTAGTTGTCGAACGTCACGTAGAAGTCGACGTTCGGCGTGCCGTTGATGAGACGGTCGTACGCGATGACCTTGATGCCCTTGTCGGCGGCCGCCTGGAGCTGGGCCGTCAAGGCGGTGCCGTCGATCGAGGCGATGATGAGCAGCTTGACGCCGTTCGTGATCATCTGGTCGAGCTGCTGCGTCTGCGTCGGGATGTCATCCGCGGCGTACTGCAGGTCGACCGTGCAGCCGAGGGCCTCGAGCTGCGACTTGACGGCGTTGCCGTCGGCCACCCAGCGCGACGAGGTCTTGTTGGGCATGGCCACGCCGATCGTCCCGCAGTTCGGGATACCTTTGCTCGACGACGAGGCTGTCGTGCTCGTGCCGGAGGCCGGCGGGTTGGATGTCGAGGTGGTGCCACCGGCGCCGCCGCTGTTCGAGCAACCCACCATGGCGAAGGCCACGAGACCAGCCAGGGCGGTTGCGATGATTCGCTTGTTCATTACTTCGAGTCCTCTCTGGGCCGCCAGCGCTGGCCGTGCCCACATGGGGTTGCCGTCATCGGCGCCATCGCTGGTGCCGATGTTCCGCCGAGACATCAGTCCGGCGGGCACTGCTCATGTTAGCGTTCACACGTCAGACCCGGCAATCGGCCGGGCAGCGCGCCCCGTAACGATTCGGTAACAATCGACGGCGCGAGGCCGGGCATGTGAGCGCTCCCAGATTCAGGCCCGCCATCGCGCTCATTGGCGCTAGACTGCACGCATGCCGACCAGCCGAACGCCGCCCACGATGGCCGACGTCGCCGCGGCGGCCGGCGTGTCCCACCAGACGGTCTCGCGCGTCCTGAACAACCATCCGGCGGTCTCGGCCCAGACCCGGCGGCGGGTCCACGAGGCGATCGCCGGCCTGGGGTACCGCCGCAACGTGGTCGCCCGCGCCCTCGCCACCGGCACAAGCCACATCATCGGGGTGATCGTGTCGAACACCACCCTGTCCGGCCCGTCGGGGGCCCTGCTGGCGATCGAACAGGCCGCCCGGACGCACGACTACTGGGTTGCGATGGTCGGCCTGCAAAGCCAGGAACCGTCCGAGATGACCGACGCGATCTCCCACTTCGTCGACCTGGGCCTGGACGGCATCATCGTCGTCACCAACACCGAGGCGGCCAAGGACGCTGCCCTCGCGGCCTGCGGCGCGACGCCGACGGTCCTGGTCACCTCCGCGCGGACCCCGCCCGCCTACTCCACCGTGGACGTCGATCAGGCGGGCGGTGCGCGAACGGTCATGACCCTCCTGCGCGGGCTCGGCCACACCCGCATCGCCCACGTCGGCGGACCCGACGGCGACCTGCACGCCGCCGCGCGGCTGGGCGCCTGGCGCGAGGGACTGCCCGCGGATGTGGATGCCGACGCGCTGTTCGCCACAGGCGACTGGTCGAGCGGCTCGGGCTACCGCGCCGCGATGGAGGTCCTCGCGCGGCCCGCGCTGCCGACGGCCGTGTTCGCGGCCAACGACCGGATGGCCTTCGGGGTGCTGCGGGCCCTGAGCGAGCGCGGTCTTTCGGTGCCGGGCGATGTCTCCGTTGTCGGCTTCGACGACATCGAGGGCTCCGAATGCTCGATACCGCCGCTCACGACCATCCGCCAGAACCACAACGCCCTGGGTCGCGCGGCGATGGACCTGCTCCTCGAAGCCATGGAACGCAAGCCGGCCCGGTCGCATCGCGTGCCGGCCGAGCTCATCGTCCGGGCGTCCACCGGCGCGGCGCGGCGCGGAACGTAGCCCCGCGGTTACTCGGCGCTCGCCCCGACAAAGATGCTCGTCACGGTGCCGGCCGCGTCCAGCAGGAACACCACCCCGCCGGCGAACGTGCCCGCCACGATCTGGGCCGGTGTCGAGGCGTCCGGGTCGGCGGGGTCGACGTCGGCGCCGTACGCCGCCAGGACCGCCGCCTTGGTGCTCCCGACCGCGATGCCGCGCGAGGTGGCGCCGAACGA
>WQUE01000078.1 GCA_009785885.1 Actinomycetes bacterium | reverse complement strand
ACCCGGGGCTCTTGACGCGCCACTGGATGGACCTGACGACATTCCTCTTCGCCCAGCCCGACGGCGGCCTCCTGCGCACGGGCTTGCTCGTCCAACTGGCCTGGGTGGCGATCTTCGGCTCCCTGGCCTGGGCCCGGGTCACGAGCGCCAACATCACGGCGTAGCCGGAGCGGCTTCGTCGTCGGGCGGTTGGTCCGACGCCGACCGGGTCAGGCGCCGTCCTGTTCCGCCGACCGCCCGTTCGGCCGCCGGCTTGGTCAGGCGTCGTCCTGTTCCGACGCTGGCCTGGTCAGGCGTCGTCCTCCCCTTCGCGGCGGAGGTACGTGACCTGGAACTCCTTGGCCTGGCGGGCGGCCTGCTGACGCAGCGGCAAGTCGAGCCAATCGGTCGAGAACGGTTGGTAGATGTCGAGACCCCGCCCCAGCGTGACGCGCCAGCCCGTGTCGGTGTCGATCCAGCGGTCGTGGGCCGTCGAGCTGAACTCGTAGTCGAAGTTCACGCCCGCAGCGGCGGCGTTGGTGCGGATGGTTTCCAAGTTGTTGATCTGCTTCCTGGTGGCCTCGGGATCGTCGTCATGGCCGGTGACCAGGCTGACGTGTATCTCTTGAGTGCGGGAGGTGACCGCCAAGACGGTCTCGATGAACTCCATCAAGTTGCGCGCCTGATGGTCGGCCCGGATGTACGGATCGACCAGCGTGATCCGGGTGGCGCCACGCAGGTACGGGCCGAACAGGCGGTCGTAGGTGACTCCCCGTTGGCCCTCGCGCACCACGAGGTGGCCCGGCGCGGGGTCGGGCTGGGACGGCACAGCTGCCACGCCGGGTTCGGCCGCTGACCCCGTGGTCGAGACGACTTTGGGCGCGGCGGTGCCCTGATCCGACTGTGCGGCGGTGTCCCGACCTTCCTCCCCGGCGCCGTCCAGACCCGCCTCCCCGGCAGCGTTCGGTTCCGCAGCCCGCCGTCGATAGAGATCGGGGTATTCGTTCTCCTCGAGCGTCGTCACGTCGTGCCATTGGCCGGCCCGGCGGTAGGCGAACCGCACCGGGGTCATGGTGGCGTCGATCCGGATGAGTTGGTCTTTGACCCGCTTGCGGCCTTCCATGGCGACCGCGAGCAGGGCTTCGATCTCGTCGGGCGCCGCCTGCCCGTCCGGGTGGATCAGTTTCATCAACCCGGAGAACGTCTTGCGAATGCCGTCGAGATCCCGCGTGGAAATATCGGCCGACAGCTCGATCAACGGTTCGTACCGGTCGGAGTAATCGAGGTCACGCATCGACTTGAGCGCTTCAGCCAGGTAGTCGACGACGAAGCCATAGCCGGTCGAGAACATCTCGCCCCGGATTTGTTCGAATTCCCAGCCGGGGATGTAGAAGTGGATGCGGTCGAGGAAAGCGGGATCGTGGTACTGCTCCGGCAATTCGTCGAACAAGTCCGAGTGTTGCAGCATGTACGGCACCGTGTGGGCTGTGTTGCCGATGAACACCATCGACGCTTGGGCCCCCAGCGGTTCGACGCCGCGCGAGAACGACTTGTTGGCCATGTAGTTCTTCATGATGTCGACCAGCGCCCGGTCGGCTCGCTTCTTCTTGCCGGCGAACTCGTCGAAGGCCACGCAGTCCCAGTACCCGACCAGGCCGATCCGTCCGTTGGCGTTGTTGACGAACAGCTTGGCCACCGTCACCTCGCCGCCGGAGATCAGCATCCCGTGGGGGGAGAATTCCGAGTAGACGTGGGATTTGCCGGTGCCTTTGGGGCCGAGTTCGACCAGGTTGTAGTTGCGCTCGACGAACGGGATCAGCCGCACGAGGTGGAGCAGCTTGGCCCGGGCGCCGAACAACGCCGGATCGAACCCGATCGACGAGGTCAGGACGTCGATCCACTCGGCTGTGGAGAACTCGGCGCGTTTCGCCCGGTAATCCTCCAGGTCAAGTCGCGATAACTGGATCGGCTTGAGGCTGGCCAGCAGCCAGGGCACGTCTTTGGGGTCACCGGTGTGGGCGTAGGTGATGCTGCAAATGCACCAGACCCCGCCGGTCAGCAGTTTCTCGTGACGCTGGACGATGTCCGAGGAGACGATGACGTGTTTGATGCCTAGGTTGGAGAATTCGGCTTCGTAGATGTCCTGCCGCTCGTTCAGCGCCACCGACACCTTGTCGATGACCTGGTGGCTTCCCTTCTCGCGGATCTTCGACTGGACCAGGCGGTCCTCGTCCCGATGGACGTAATGCTCGCGCAGGATCGCCCGGACGTCCTCGATGCCGGTGCGGATGGACGCCTCGTCGTCGGTGGCGGCGCGCTGGCCGAGTAGGTACTCCAGGACGTAGGTGGGGACGATGGCGTTGCCCTTGACGGCCTTGACCAGGTCTTTGCGGACGACGACGCCCGGGAAGACGGCGGCGACTTTCCGGTCGAGCGGCGTGGCGGTCACGGGCTGAGGGTCAGCCGCAGTGTCGTCGGCGGCTGGGTCCGGCCCCGCGAACCCGGTGGTCTGGTCGGCCATTGTGTCCCTTTCTCGTCGATTCCTGTCCCACAGATCTTGGCGCGCGCCAAACCTTCGTTACCACTCTCAGAAATCGAAGTCCGAGGTGAAAGTCCGCAGCAGCGTGAAACGGACGACGTCGGGGTAGCGGGCGCGCTGGGAGGCGCTGACTTGCTCGTACAGCCTCAGTTCGACCGTCCGCCCGTTGAAATCGTCCGCCTCTTTGCTCAGCACCAGGCGCACCGGATAGATCCGGTCACGCTGCTCGGCCGATTGTTGCGTACACGCGACGGCGACCTCGTTCGAAATGAGGACGTCGCCTACCCACAGCCCCGCGATCAAGCTGCGGCCCTTGACTTTGTCGGTGACCGGTTCTTCCTGGTAGAGCAGGACGGTGATCTGCCCCGTCGTGATCTTGTCCGTCTCGGCCATCGGCTTGACCGCCACTTGGCGCGTGTCGGAGGCGCGTTTCTTGTTGATCGCCAGCACGGGCAACACGACCTCTTGGAGGGTCGCCCCGCCGTGGACGTATCGCACCCCCGAACCCGGCAGGCGCAGTCGGTGGATGGATTTCGGCACTTGTGCCTCAATCTCCCCCGCCATTCCCAGTTGGGCCGGGGTGAACGTGACGAAGGCGTTGTCACGCTTCAGACCGAGGCCGAGGACGAAGCGGTGGTTGGTGAAGAGGAGTTTGTCCCCGTGAGGCTTGACTGACAGGTATTCCGATTCTTCGAGCGGCGTTTCCTGGTACAAGAAGCCGTGGTCGGCCGTGATCACGATGTTCGAGACGTTGGCGTTCGCCAGTTTCTTGGCCAGCTTGATGAGTTCGACGATGGTGGCCTCGGCCTCGTCGAAGACGGTCGTTTCGCTGGTGGCTTTGTCACCGGCCAGGTCGATCCGGTTGTGGTAGACGTACAGCACCTGGACCGCCTTAGCGCGCTCCCGGGCGGCGTCCTGGCTCAACGCCAGCCAGGCGGTCGCCGAAATCGCCGAACCTTGGTGCGGCGCGAGGATCTTGGCGCGCTTCTCCGTCCCGTCCGACGGGGCGCCGTCGACCTCGACGAGTGCCTTGTCTCCCGCCGCGAACGCCAGCGACTCGTGGGGCAGCAAGGCGGCCATGCCGAGCTGGGTATACGACGGCAGCGTGCTCACCATCGGCGTCAGGGCGGCCTCGAACCGGTCCTCCTGGCGCAGCCGCCGGCCCAATTCCTCGGCCACCTCGTAACGCAGCGCGTCCGAGACGATGACGGCGACCCTCGTGCCTTTGTCCAGGAACGGCCGCTGCACGCGGTCGGCGAAGAACGACGTCTGGGCGGCCACGCCCGGCGGCGGCCAGGCGGCCAGCGCATCGACCTGGCGCGACCACTCGTCGCCCAGCGGCTTGAGGTACTGAGTGGCGTAGAAAGCTTCAACGGTTCGCTTCAGTTCCTCCAGCGACGGCGTCGGTTCGGCCTGGCCGGCGTGCCACGTGAACGTGCGATAGGCCTGGTCAACGGCGTACCACTCGTCCGCATAGCGGCGCACCCCCTCGGCCGGGGAGGTCAGCCCGAGCCGCGACGAGTCGATCCGGGTCAGGAGAACGGAGGCCGCGGCGACCGCCCGATAGTGATCGGCGAACGTGGCGTACCAGGGGCCCGCGGCGCGACGGCGCGCCGTCTCCTGCACGTCGCTGTCCCGGATCGTCCGCTGGCGGACGCCCTCGGCCAGGCTCCTCAGGATCTGCTCATCGACCTGCCGGAACGTGAACCGTGGCAGGAGTGCGGCGAGATCCAGCTCGGCGACCTGCCCGCCGATCCGCAGCCGGTCGGCGGCCCGGTCGGCCAGCACCGGGAACGCCTCGGCGAACCGCCCGTCGTTGGCCCACATCGAAAAGTCACGCTGGATGTTGCGAAACTCGCCCGGGGTAGTCGAGGCGAACTGATCCCAGGCCCGCGCGAACAGCCACAGCGTGAAATCCTCGACCGACGGCTGGGGACTGGCGTAGCCGTAGATGTCCCGCGTGCCCGCCCAGTGGAAATCGGCCAGGCCGAGCTTGACGATCTCGCCGATCCAGGTCGCCCGACCGTGCGCGTGCTCGGTCAAGAGCGCCCGCCAGATCGCGCCCAGGGAGCGATCCTCGATCCCGATGAGCAGCGCGATCATCGTCGCGGCGATGTCCGTGGGGTCGTCGTCGGGCCCGATCCGGGCTTTCAGCGCCTGGTTGCGCGCGGCGGAGTCGAAGTAGGCCGGGTACCGCTCGGCAACCTCACGCGGCACGCCGGTCTCGTGCATCACGAGGGAGGCCCGGTCGGCCTCGAAGACGCCGAACGCCAGGTCGAGGTCGAGCAACCAGTTGTCCAGGTCGGCGGGCGTGGGGCCGGCCCGGTAGACCAAGAACTTGGCCTTCGGCTCGGTGGCCAGCACCCGGCGCTTGAGGGCGAACTCGTTTCTGTCCACGTGCAGCACCGTCACGCCGGGCAGCGTCAGCAGATCGACCTGCGATTCGTATTCCCGCTCCGGGTCCGACCAGATGATGACGCGCCCTGGCGGTGTCGGGTCGGCGAAGCGTTGGACCAACTGCCGTTCGATGGAGTCCAGGATGCTCATCGGTCACCGCCATCCTCTTCGTGGTCGGTCAGGGACATGGACCACCTGACTCGCCCGCCTCACGCCGAACTGATTCAACCCTACCTTCAGCGGCCTGTTCATCCGCCGAATGGCCCCGCCGACCGAGAGCGGCTGTGCGGTCGTCCGCTCGACGCTTGCCCCGCGTGCCTGACCAGGCCGGCGTACTCGCTCGGCGTGAGGATTCTCGGTCTGACCAGATCCAGGGTGGTGAGATCCTTGTCGCCGGTCAGCAAGATGTCCACGCCGCTGGAGACAGCGCTCGCCAGGACGGGAATATCGGCCCCATCGCGCACATCAGGCAGGCCGGGCAGGCTCCACACGGTGTCGGCGCGGTCAAACCTCAGACCCGCCAAGAAGCACTCGAGGTCGTCGATTCGACCGGGGAACTTCCGAGCGAAAACCTCCCGCAACTCGTCCACGACGAAATCGCATAGCACCACCCGATCACGCTCGAGGGCTGCCTTCACGGCGTCCATTCCGGGGCTGGCGAAGAGCGCGATGGAGATGACGACATTGGTGTCACGCATGACCCGCACGAACGGCCTCCCCGCGTTCGCGTCGGATCTCCTTCACCATCTCGACCACATCGGCCTCAGGCTCCAGCCCCACGCGCTCGGCCTCACCCGCCATCGCCTCTTGGAGCCGGGAGAAGGACAATCCGACCGCGTTCTCAACGTAGAGACGGCCGGCTTCCTCGACGAACACCACCTGGACTCCCTGGTCGAAGCCGAACTGACGCCGGATCCGCGCCGGTATCGTGACTTGACCCTTGGACGTCACGGTCGCCGTCGCGATCATCATGGTCTCCTTACTTTCCTTACTTGCCTGCCAGTCTAGCAACAGGGTTCACTCGTTCCGCCGCGTCTACGAGTCCCCACAGGGTGAGCCGGCCCTCCTGGCAGGTCTGTCACGCGGCCAAGAGGTACTCGGCCAAGGCGGCCCGCACGATGGCGCTGGGCGATACCTGCTCGGCTTCGGCGCGGGCCTCGAGAGCGGCATCCAGAGTGCTGCCCAACCGGAATGTCCGGCTGCGCGATGGCCCCTTGTCCATCGGCGGGCGGCCGATCTTGAGTTGCCAGTCGGGGTAACCGGCTTCCGCCTCGGCGGCGATTCTGTCGATCACGTGGTCGTCGATCGGCCTGCCCGTCGCGGTGTGCCCGTACGTGGTCATCGTCCCTCCTTCAATCGGCGTATCAGGTTCGCCGTGCTCCGTCGCAGCCGCTGGCAGTGGATCGCCAAGTAGTCGCCACCGCCCAGTTCAACCCACACGGCCTCATGCGGTCGCCCGGCGTCGTCCACGGCGATCATCACCCAGCGCACCGTGCCGTCCTCGTGTTCGTAGGACGCACACTCGATGGCGTCGCGGAACGT
>WQUE01000077.1 GCA_009785885.1 Actinomycetes bacterium | reverse complement strand
GACGAGTCCGATGGCAACGATCATTCTCGGCGCAGACCGAGGCTTGAGCGAGAAGAACTTGCGCAGCATTGTCACTCCTAGTAATCCGCAAATGACGGCTTCCGCCACGCACCGGAATACTGGCTCTGGATCACGGCAGCCCGAATGTTCGTGACGTCGGACAGCTTTACGTCCGCATACAGACCAGCGACGAGTGCAACGACCAGGCCAATCGCTGCGGCCACCGCACCCACGCCAGTTTCCGCATTGGCGACCCCCAGAGCGGCGACGATGATGCCGCCCGCCCCAACGACGAAGCCGACAACCGCGTCATTGAGCGCCGAGTAGTACTTGTCGCTGACACCGGACTGGTCGAACAGGGCCGTGGCGAGCGTCGATGTCCAGTCCACTGCCTCGCCGAGCTGGGTGGACACGCGGCCGAACTCGTTGGCGTAGGTGCTGCTGGCGTCGGGGTCGGACCAGGTGGCGGGCTGGTTCAGGGCCTTGAGGTTCGTGGCGGTGACGGTGTCGCCGGCGAACGTCAGCAGCTTGGCTGCGGCGTCCTGGAACAGGGTTGCCGCCGCCCGCAGGCGTTCCGGGTCGCCGCCACCGTTGTTCAACGCCGCCAGCGCGTCGACTTGGGTGTAGAGCGGGCCCAGGGCCCGTCGCATGGCGCCCCGGGCCCAACCGGGCATGGCATTCACCAGATCGTCCAGTGCCATGCGGCATGAGACCAGGAGCAGGTTGATGATGTCGCGCATGCCCCTACCTCAGCCTCGCCAGGATCTGGGCGGCCTGTTCGTCGGCCCGGTCGTAGATGCTGGCCGTCCTGACGAGGACACGCATGAAACAAGCCAAGGCACCTCTGCCGCCGGGATCGGCCGAACTGTCGTTACCTGTCAGGAAGTTGGACAGGTCGGCCAAGGCCCCGGTGAACTGGTCATAGAACTCCGGCAGGTGTCCCACAGTTCCGCAGTCGTCGCTGGTCAGGGCCAGTTGTTCACCGAGCGAACTCCACAACTGGTCCAGCGCGGTGGACCAGTCCTGGAACTGGATCGCGTCGTGGCGCAACGCGCCGGTATCGACCGTGATCAAAGCCATGCCGGGCCTCCCGTCCTCCCGCCGGGCGGCACTGGCGGTTGCGGGATCGTGAGGTTGCGCTGGGCGAGGCCGAGTGCGTAGCGGCTGGCCTGGATCAACGCCGCCTCGATCTGTGCCTCGCTGTGGAGCAAGACCCAACTGGGCGGGGTGACGGCGATATCGGCGAGGCGGCTTCCCCGGTAGGTGACGCGCACCGCCCTGTCGTCGCTCATTCCCGAGCGGACCTTGGCGTTCGGGTCGACCGACGAGGCGACCAGATGGCCGAGCCAGGCGGTGATCTCGGCGGCCTGCCGGCGGTACGCGTCGAGCCGCTCGTCCCGGGTGGCGGCATCGGGCATCGCCGGCGGTGCGAAGGCGGCCTGCTTGGCGGCGCGTCGCAGGGCGTCGAGCAGGGCGGCGTCGGTCATGTGGGCCTTGGCGCCCTCGGCGAAGGTGACATGCACGATCTCGCCACCGAGAGCGCAGGTGATCCTGATGGGGTTCTCCGGGGGTTCGGTTGGTAAGGCGGGATCGGCGCCGAGTTCGCGTGCGCCCTCGTCGCGCCACCACCGGCGCATGGCTTCCACCTGCCGGGCGACGTCTTCGCGGGACGGGGCGGGCCCGGAGGATTCACGCGTGGGCGTGCTCACGGCGCCCACACAGACTTGACGTCCACATGGGCGACCCGGTGGCAGGCGCCCATCTCCAGCAGCGCCCCACCCGCGCGGCGCAGGTGGTCGTGCAAGCCGGCGGCGTCACGTTCCCAGGTGCCGATGGCGATCATGCCTACCTCCGCGGTCGCCCCCTCCCACTGGGCATCCAGCTGCTGCATGGCCAGGATGAACTCGCTCAAGCTCGCGTCGGACTGGTTCGCCAGGTTGACCAGCGCTTCGCCGGTCGCGTCGAGTTCGTCCGGATCCGCGGACCACGCGCTCATGGATGCCACCTCCCATGGTGGCAGATGGCGGGCACACGATCAGGCATGGGCATTCCCCTCGGGGGATCGAACGAGAAACTACTGTCAGTCTATCAAGTGGCACGCCGCGGCCGAAAAACCCTGCCGGGCGCAACGGGGGTGCGTCGACTGGGTGTGCGAGTTCCATGAACCTACTGGTTGGTCGGCAGGGCGCCCCAGTCGTTGTTCCCCAGTCGGTTGACCTGCTGGGCGAGTGTGCTGTCGGCGTCGGAGTAGGCGGTGGTGACGGCCTTCAGGTTGACGCTCATCTTGTCGATGGCGTCCACCAGGCCAGTGACGCCATCGCCCCCGACAAGCTGGTCGAGGACGGCCTGGAGTTGGCTGACATAGGACGACCTGAACGCGGCGGGGCCGTCCTCGTCGCCCCACTTGGCCGTGACCTGGTAGTCGAGGAGATCCCGGAGGTGCTGGGCGGCGTTCGTGGCGCTGGCGGAGGCGTCGGCCAGGGCCTGCAGCGAGCGTCCGACTTGGTAGTCGAGATCGGCTGAGGACGTGTCCTCGGTGGCGGGCTGGGTCATGACTGTTCCTTTCTAGAGGTTCGTCGCGTGGCCGGCAATGGATGTGGACGGGCCCGCTGCCGGGCCACGAGAGGTGCGATGAGGGCGACGACGACGGCCAGGGCGGCGGCCGTGCCCATCGTGAGGGTGTCGGTCCGGGTGAAGCGGGGCGCCGTGACAGGCCGGGGCGTCGGCGCGGGGGCATCTGGTGGCGTGGGGCCCTGGGCCTGAGGGTTGGGCGGGCCGAGAGCGGTGCCGTCGTTCACAAACGTCAGCGCTGCCGTCGGGTTCACAAGTCCCCAGCCGACGTCGTTGTCCCGCTGGCCGGCGTTCGGCCGCGACGCCGTGACGAGCAGGCGGTAGGCCCACCGGTCCGGGGTCTCGTTCGGGTACCGCGACGCGACCAAGGCGGCGACCCCGGCGGCGTAGCCGGCGGCGAAAGCACTTGACGGCTGCTCCGCGGTGAACTGGCAGTCACCCAGGTCGTAGTAGGTGGAGATGACGTTCGCCCCCGGGGCGGCGAGCTGCACCGACGCGTTGTGGACGACGGACGGGCTCGGCTGGCCGCTAGGGTCGACGGCCGTCACGCCCAGCACGCCCACGGGGCGGCCCGTCACGGCGGGCGACGGCAGGATGGAGTAGGCGGCCGGGTACCACATGGTGGCGTCCTCGCCCTGGGCGCTGGTGTTCGCGGCGTCGCCGACGGGCGCGATGACAAGGCTGCCAGCTTTGTGCGCGTGGGCGACGGCGGCCGCCAGGACGTTGTCGGGGTCCGACGTGAACGTGGTCGGCACGACGATGATCCTGGCCCCCTGGTCCGCGGCGCGCGTGATGCCCTGGGCCGTGGCGGCGGCGGCGGGAGCCGCCACGCCGGTCTGCGGCGTGCTCTGCTCGTAGACCCGCACAGGCAGGATCTGTGCACTGGGCGCGACCCCGGACAGGCCCGACCCTTTCACGCTCTGCGCGGCGACCAGCCCGGCGATGGCGGTGCCCAGGCCGGCCAGGTCGGTTGTCCCGTCAGTCGTGCCGACCAGGTCGAGGCCGGGCACGACGGCCTTCTCCAGGTGGGCGTTGCCGGTGTCGACCCCGGAATCCACGACCGCGACGGTCACGCCAGTCCCCTTGGAGTAGGTCCACGCGGCCGTGAGGGCGAGCATCGCCTGGGCGCTCGGCACGGCCGCGATATAGGCCGGTGTCGTCTGGGCGCAGATGCCAGGCCCGGCCGGGCTCGCGGTGGCCGGGAGGCAGGGTGCGGCCGCCGACATGCCCGTGGCGAGCGCGGCGACCGCCAGCGCCCGGAGGACGCGGCTCATGATCGCACCGTCGCCGCGGCCGTGTCGTGGGAGAGCGCGGGGGCCTTCGCGTTCTTCGGCGGGACGAGTCCCGCCCACGCCTCCGGCACCGGAAGGACGTCGTCGGCGGTGAAACCCAGCCGGCCGAGCGTGTCGGCCTCGTTGGCGATGCCGTAGGCGAACCCGGTGTCGGCGACGAGGCGAACAGCCCCGAACGTGCTGCCGTTCGATACGCGCAGAAGCACGCCCTCACCGCCGGGCACCGTGACGACTGGCCCCGACGCGGCCGGGGCGGAGGCGGCAGGGATGGCGCCCTGGATGACCGCGTGCGCATCCCCCGACATCGGGCGTGCCACGCAGGGCAGCATGGCGCGCGGCACGGTGTCGCCGATCGTCGCAGGCCAGGCCGCCGGGTACGTGTTCTGGTTGGCCTTGACGAGCGGGGCCATCGTCGCCAAGGTGGTTGTGACCGGGGGGCCCACGGTCTCGGGATGGCCGCCCGTCCCGATGAGGTACAGGCGGTAGGCGACGTCGGTCAGTTGTACGAGGTGGTCGGCGTCGGCGACGACGAAATGCCCCGTGGTGCCGTCGTCGCCTGGCACCAGGACCAGCGAACCGATGACCGTGCCGGCCAGCGCGTCCGGCATCGAATCGGTGGGGTCGCCGGCGCCTTTGATCGTGAGCGGTCCGAGGGTGTTCGCGGGCGCGAGCAGGTTCAGCCAGTCGGCTTTCACGGCGTGGACGGGTGCGTCCACCAGCCCGAGGGCGGTGAGGGTCTCGCTCAGGGTGTTGCCGGCGATCGGGTAGCGGGTGCCGCCGACAGCAAGGGAGGTGGCGTTGTTGTTGGACACGAGTGCCGCAGCGGCGGGCACGAACCCGCCGGGCCCGTCGGCGATCCAGGTGTGGGTGACCGCAGAGGATTGGGCGCAGGACGTCCAGGCGCCGTCGGTCAGCGAGCCGGGCGAGGGCACGTCGTCGGGGGCGTCGGCCAGGCCGATCTCGGGGCCGCGCGGAATGTGGTCGACCTTCGACGCGGGGACCTCCTGGACGTGGAACTGGCCCGCCGCGGTGAGGAGTTTCGCCGAGGTGATGTTCGTCACGGGATGCATGACGCCGTCGATCGTGTAGTAGCGGGCGCCCGTCCCCTGGATGACGAACAGGTAGTCGTTTTGCCAATCGGGCGGCAACCCGGGGCTGAACCGGCGCAGGACCAGGGCGGTGACGACGATCAGGGCGGCGACGACAACGCCGACGATGAAGGGCGTGACGCTGGAGCGTGGCTCCAGTTCGCGACCCCCGGGAAGTCCCGACGTGAACGCCGTCGTGACGCGGGCGCGGTTGAATCGCTGGGCGTCCAGAATGTCGCGGTTCGAGGCCATCAGCCCAGCCTCCACAGCAGGGCGGCGAGCGGGATGATCGCGATGGTCGTGACGAGATAGGCCAGATCGAGGACCCGCTCCAGCGAGGGACGGTAGCGGGCAGGGGCGAGGCTGTGGAGGGACAGCACCACCACACAGACGACCATGGCCCCGCATAGTGCGAGCGACCACGCAGGGCTGGACCAGACGGCGACGACCGCGCCCACCAGCAGGGCGGCGAACGCGGCGGCCGTGTTGGCGAACACGTCCAGCCGTGCGTAGAGATTCCTGACCCCAAGCGCGAGCGACGCACCGCAGCAGCCCAGGAGCGCTATGCCCATCTGGCCGTGGGCGAGGATTGGGCTGCACACCACGAGGACCACGCCGATGCCCCACCGCACGGCCGCAACGGCCTGGGTGGCGGCGGCGACCTGAGCCAGGACCCGGTTTCGCGGTATGGCGGCGTCCGCGGTGGGAAGCCCCAGACCGCGCAGGGCGATCAGGGCCAGCCCGGCCGTAGGCAACAGTGCGGCCGCCAGCATCGTGGCTGCGGCGACGACGCCAGCAGCAGGCTGCCACGCCGCGCCGAACACGGCGACGAGCAGGCCGCCGATGGCAAGGCAGACGGCGACGAGCATCGGGCCGAACGCGGTGCTCCAGAGGTCGCGCGGCAGGAGGAAGGTGCTGGTGGCGCCGACGGCGAGTCCGAGGGTCCCCACCATCGTCTGGACCGCCAAACCGAGGGGGGCCGCGAGCGTCCAGCCGGCGGCGCCGAGCAGGGCGCACGCGCCTACCACGAGACTGAGGCAGGCCGGCCGCGGCGCCACCTTCGCCACCGCTGCGGCGCACAGCCCGACGATGATCCCGGCCAAGGCGCCCGCGACCGCCGACCACGGGCCCGGGGCGGGCCGCAGGGCCAACACCAGCGCCGCGGCGACGGCCAGGACCGCCGCGGTGGCCAGCGACAGCGTCAACGATTCGGCCCGGCCCCACGGCGTCCGCAGCGACTCGACGGCCAATCCGACCGCCTCCGTGAGGTCGTCGTAGCGGCGCAGGTCGCGTCCGGCGCGGGGTGCGAGTGTCAGGACGGAGCCCGCCGACACGTTCTGTTGGGCCAGGCTGTGGGCGGGGTTCAGGACGCGCCCCGACGAGACGGACACGTCGAACCCGTAGGTGGCCGACGAGGTGTCGAGCGCCCCCACGTTCGCGACCATGCCAGGCAGGAGTTCCGTGACAGGCAACGTCGCGGGCACGAGCACATCGATGCGCTCAGTCCCGCACACGAGGCTGACCGCGAGGGTTTGGGGTTCATCGGCCATGGTGGTGTTTCCTTGGTTTGCCTTCGTCAGGACGGTGGTGGGACGGGCGGTGGTGGCGGTCGTGGGACGTTGCCGGGTGGGACGTTGCCGGGTGGGGGTGGCCAGGTGGGGCCGGTTGACCAGGTGGGGAT
>WQUE01000076.1 GCA_009785885.1 Actinomycetes bacterium | reverse complement strand
AAGGCCCACGACCGCAGCGTCGCCGACGTCGTGACGCGGGCGCTGAACGACGCGGAGCAGGAGCAGCTGCGCACGCTCTGCGGCAAGCTGTCCGGGGTCATCACGCGCTGAGCCCGGGCGGTGTACCGGCCCCCGGATGGGGCAGGACGTGCCGCTCCACCTCGTCCGGGGTGAGTTCACCCCCCTTGACACGGTTGGCGTACACGTCGACGTACTCCTGGCCCGTGATCTGCTGGATCGCCCGCATGATGTCGTCGGTGACGCGGCGCAGCACCTCCGGCTCGCCGCCGCGTCCCTGCCAGGCCGAGAAGTCGAGCGGGGGGCCGAACACGGCCTTCGCCGTGCGCAGGCTGGGTAACCCGAGGAATCCCGGACGCAGGTGCGTGTTGGACATGCCGACGGGGTACACGGGGGCGCCCGTCACGAGCGCCAGGCGTGCCACGCCGGTGTGACCCCGATACAGGCGGCCGTCGGGCGACCGCGTGCCCTCGGGGAAGATCCCGACAAGACCGCCGCGCTCGAGGACCTCGACCAGCGGGCGAAGCCCGTCGACGCCGGCCCTTCCGCCGCGCCGATCCAGGGGCACCTGGCCCATGGAACGAAGCCAGGCCGACAGCACCCACTTGAGGCCCTTGCCCTCGAACAGCTCGGCCTTCGCGGGGTACGACACGGGCCGGTCCAGCAGGGCCGGGACGAAGACCACGTCCGTACCACCGAGGTGATTCGCCGCAATGATGCCCGGTCCGCGGGGGGGAATTACCTCGGCACCCACCAGACGCGTCCGCAGCACGTGCGTGAACAGCGGCGCGCCGATGCCCCGCGACATGAATCGATACCACCGCCCCATGCCGGCGCACCCCCTCCCCTGTCGCATCCGCCGAGCCAACCCTAGTACGTCTGGCCGCACGGCCTATGCTGGGTGCCACACGGATCGTCGAGGGGAGGCGGCCATGGCGGAGGACGACGTCGACGCCCGTTTCCGCGCCCTCGTCGACGACGAGTTCGGCATCCGGGTGCGCGGGAAAGTCATCCGTGAGCCCGGACCGCCGACGCAGCCCTACAGGCCGGCCGACGCGTTCTCGTTCGACGCCGCCCTGTCCTCGGCCGACCCGACGCCCGACGAGTCCGACCGTTTCATCGCCCCGACGCCCGGTCCGCTGCACCTGCCCCGCCGGCCCATCGCCTGGGTCGCCGCCGCACTGTTCGCCTGCCCGATCGTCGTCGCCCTGCTGCACGTCACCGGGGTGCCACTGCCCGGCTGGATCACCGGTGGAGCCGGGCTGTGTTTCGGCGCGGCGCTGGCCTTGTGCCTGTTCGTGATCCTGCCCCGGCACACCCCCGACCCGGACGACGGCGGCATCCGCCTTTGACGGCCGCCCGCTTCGGCCGCATCAGCCCTGACACCAGGCCTGCGACCATGCCGCCAGATTGGCGAGCACCCCGGGGACAACCCCGGGCTCGCCCTCCCACAAGGACACCAGGTCGGCCTGGGCGCGCCCCGGGTCCTCGTGGGCGCGCAGCAACGTCAGCAACTGCCAACTGACCGCGTACGCCGTGCGCCGGGCGTCCGGGTCGGCCCCGGCGAACGCGGCGTCGGGCGGCGGCGTCAGACCGGACGGGCCGCAGGCCGCGCGGGCCGCCTGCCGCGACCAGTCGGCTGTCGCCGCATCCAACGGCAACGCGACGAGTTCGGCCGTCCCCTCGGAGACCCAGTCGGCACCGTCCGCGACCGGACGGCCCGCCGTCGCGACGTGGAGGGCCTCGTGCGCCAGCAGCATCGCCTTCTGCGCGTCGGACAGGCCCGCCGTCGCCGTCGGATTCACGACGATGTGCACCGCGGCCGACGGCGGCGTCCAACCGCCGACGGACACCGGGGCGGCCGACGCCGACGACGAAGCGGAGCCGGAGTCGAACGCGGGTGGCGCGGGTGGCGCGGGTGGCGCCGCGGGTGGCAGGCCCGTGTCCTCGGTCCACGTCAGGGCGCCCGTCTGGGCGAAGCCGGCGGCGTCCGTGCCCAGGACGGCCTGGAACGCGGCCGCCGTTGCGGGCACCTCGACGACCAACCCCACCGGCGTCGGCCCGGTCAGGCCGGACAGACCGGTCGCGTCCACCGCGTCCAACCCCTGGCGCGCCAGCGGCGCCCACACCGCGGCCGCGTCGCCCGGTCCGACCAGCACCACGGCCCGTCCGTCGTCCTGGCGCGTCAGCGTCTGCACGGCCCACAGCGGCGCGGGTTCGCCGGCGACGGCCCGCAGGTCGTCCAGGGCGCAGCCCGCTGCGCCGCAGGCGACGCCGCCGACGAGCTGCCACGCCGACCGGGGATCGGCGGTGCCCGTCGTCCAGCCCACGCGCAGCTGGTCCGTCGCCGGGCCGGGCGCGAACCGGACGCTCCCGAGAAGCCCGAGGTTGGCCCACAGGATGTCGCGGCGTCCGGTGGGAGCGGCCGCCGTCGGCGCAGCCCCCGTGGCGGTCGCGGACGAGGGGGTCCAGAACAGCGCGTCGAAGCCCGCGCGGTCACGGGCAGCCACGACCTGCGTCAGCCGGGCGGCCAGGGACGCCTGGTCCGCGGGCAGGTCCGGGGCGGGGGTGCGCGGCGCGCCACCGCCGGGGGCGCACGCCGCCACGGCCCCGGCCAGCAGGGCCGCCACGAGCGCGCGCAGCGCCTGCGCGCCGGGTGCACACCGATCCGCCACGCGTCCATTCTGCCCGGCCCGCGCCGCACCATCACGCCGCCCTGATCCGGGCGCCCACCGTGTCCGCCCACGCGCCGTCCGCCGGTGCCGACACGAGCCGCAGAGGCGGCACCATGTGCCGCTGCGCCAGCACCGCGACCGCCGCCCGCTCATCCGCCGTCAGACGGGCGGGCAGGTCCGGCCCCAGCAGCACGCGGACGACGCAATCCTCACAGGCCGTCCCCCGGGCGGTGCACCGTGCGCAATCGATCATCATCGTGTCCATGTCCTGTAGTCCACCAGGCGCCACCGACAAGAACACCGAGGCGAGGCGACAGACGCGATACCGGCACCTGGAGGCCGCCCGCGCGAAGACCGCGCGGCGCGCGCGGACGGGACATGCGGCACCTGGCCGACCAGCAGCGCCGGATCGGGCACGGGGCGCGCGCGCGGACGGGACATGCGGACCGCCGGAACCGTCCCCGCGTTCCACCTGCGTCCGAGCCGCCGGCACCGTGCTCACCGGGCGCGAAAACTGTCGGCGCACACGGGTAGCCTCACCTGCATGACCGAAACGACGCGCGCCACCACGGGAACCGGCCCGGCGCGCGCCGTGCAACCGAGCCTGCTGGACCTCGGCACGCCGCTGCCGCAGGTCAGTTTCTGTGTCGTCGACCTGGAGACCACCGGCGCGGGCCCGGAGGCGGCGATCACGGAGATCGGCGCCGTGCGGGTCCGCGGCGGCGAGACACTCGGCGAGTTCCAGACGTTCGTCGACCCGGGCGCCCACATCCCCGCCTCCATCAGCGTGCTCACCGGCATCACCGACCAGATGGTGCGGGGGGCGCCGGACATCGCCGCCGTGTTGCCCGGCTTCCTGGAGTTCGCCGCCGGGTCGGTGCTCGTCGCCCACAACGCGCGCTTCGACGTCGGGTTCCTGAAGCGCGCGTGCCACGCACTGGACTACCCCTGGCCGGCCTTCACCGTGGTCGACACGATGGTGCTCGCCCGGGCCGGCCTGCTGCGCGACGAGGTGCCCAACTGCAAGCTGTCGACGCTCGCCGCCCACTTCCGTACCACGCAGCAGCCCGACCATCGTGCCTTGTCGGACGCCCGGGCCACGGTCGAGGTGCTGTACGGCCTGCTGGAGCGCCTCGGCAACCTCGGCGTGACCTCGCTGGACGACCTGACGTCGTTCGCCGGGCGGGTGTCGCCGCAGCGGCGTGCCAAGCGCGTCTGGGCGCGCGACCTGCCGGACGTCGCCGGTGTGTACTGGTTCTGGGTCGCCGGCACGAACCCGAAGCGCCCCGACGCGGCCGGACACGAGGTGCTGTACGTCGGTAAGAGCCGCAACCTGCGCCGGCGCGTCGCGACCTACTTCACCGCGTCGGAGACGCGGGCGCGCATGGAGGAGATGCTGCGCATCGCCTCGGGCGTCGGCCACATCGTGTGCGCCACGCCGCTGGAGGCCGAGGTCCGCGAACTGCGCCTGATCGCCGCCCACGACCCGCGCTACAACCGTCGCTCGCGGCGCCAGGACCACCTGACGTGGGTAAAGCTCACCCACGAGCGCTTCCCCCGGCTGTCGCTCGTGCGTGCCGTCCACCACGACGACGCGCTGTACTGGGGCCCGTTCACGAGCCGTCTGGCCGCCGAGCAGGCCTGCCAGGCGATCCAGGAGGCCTGGCCCCTGCGCCAGTGCTCGCAGGCCATGTCGACGCGCTCCCCGCCGACGCCCTGCGCCCTGGCGGAGCTGCGGCGCTGCCTGGCGCCGTGCCTCCACCCACACGACGCCGAGGACTACACCCGGACCGTCGAGGACTACACCCGGACCGTCGAGGCGGTACGCGACGCGCTGACGAACGACATCCGGCCCACCGTGGCCAAGATCGGAACGCGAATGCGGGCGCTGTGCGACCAGGAGCGTTTCGAGGAGGCCGACATCGTACGGGCCCGGCTGGAGGCGTACCTCCATGCCACGCGCCGCCGCAGCCGCCTGGCGGCGCTGGCACGGTGCCCCCAGATCGTCGCCGCCGAATGGGTCGAGGGGGTTTGGCAGATCCACATCATCCGCTACGGCCGTCTGGCGGCGGCCACCACCTCACCGCCGGGCACCAACCCGCGGGCGGTGGCGCGCGCCGCCGAAACCCTCGCTGCCACGGTCCTGGCACCCGACGTGGCCGGACTGCCGGCGGGGAGCGTCGAGGAGGCCGAACTCATCGCGTCCTGGCTGGAGCGACCCGGGGTGCGCCTCATGGACATCGACGGGGACTGGTCCTGGCCGGTCCACGCCGGCGCCACCGCCGAGACCCTGCCGCAGCTGATCTGGCGTTCCGACGATGCGTGAGACGTCACGCCGACGGCGTCACGTCCACGCTCTCGATGACGACGTTCTTGCGGGGACGGTCCTGGGCGCCGGTCGGCACCGCGGCGATCGCGTCGACGACGGCCCGGCTGGCCTCGTCCGCGACGACACCGAAGATCGTGTGCTTGCGGTTCAGCCACGGCGTCGCCCCGACGGTGATGAAGAACTGGGAGCCGTTCGTGCCGGGCCCGGCGTTGGCCATGGCCAGCAGGTACGGCTTGTCGAACACCAGGTCCGGGTGGATTTCGTCGCCGAACGTGTAGCCGGGGCCGCCGCGACCGGTGCCGGTCGGGTCGCCGCCCTGGATCATGAACCCGGGGATGACGCGGTGAAAGATCACGCCGTCGTAGTACTTGCCGGTGGTCTGCGCGCCGTTCGCGTCCCGGTAGGCCTTCGTGCCGCCGGCCAGGCCGACGAAATTGGCGACCGTCTTCGGGGCCTGATCGTCGAACAGGGTCAGCACGATGTCGCCGTGGTTGGTGTGCAAAGTCGCTTGGCTCACGATGAGTCCTTTCCGTCGCAGGCTATCGTACGGCCCCCGCCGAACTCGCCCGCACGCCACGGGCGTGACACGCCCCGCGGTGCGCACAAAAAAGGCCTTGTCGGGTATCGTGACCTATGAGCCCTGCGTTGGCCCGCCCGGAGGCGCGGGGCCGCTTGGCCCATCCACGACGGATGGGACCCCCCGGGCGAGGCAAGAGGAGGAATCGTGAGTCGTCCGACGAACACTTGGCTTGAGAGTCACCTCGACGAGACCGGCGTGCTGGACCGGAGCGCCGCCGCCCTGGCGAGCGCCAAGGACCGCCTGGTGCCGCTCGCCCTCGACGCCAAGGAGCGGATCGTGCCCCTGGCCGCCGAGGCGCGCGAACACCTCATTCCTTTGGCCCTGGACGCGAAAGAGCGCCTCGTGCCACTGGCCCTGGACGCGAAAGAGCGCCTCGTGCCACTGGCCCTGGACGCGAGAGAGCGTCTCGCACCGCTGGCTGTCGATGCGCGGGAACGCATCGTGCCCCTCGTGCACGAGGCCGCCGCGCGCGCCCGTCCCGTCGCCGTGGCCGCGGTCGCTCGGGTCGGCGAGGTGGTGGAGACGGAGGTCAAGCCGCGCCTGGCCGATCTGCTGGAGGACGCCAAGGGCGAACCGCAGGCGGTGCTGGCCGTCGTCGCGGAGGACGTGGCCCCGGTGGCCGCCGTGGGCGCCGTGGCCGCCGTGGCCGCGAAGCCGAAGTGGAGCCATCGCCTTCTGAAGGCGCTGGTGCTGGCGGCGCTGGTCGGCGTGGCGGCGTGGGTCGCGAAGACGATGCTGGGACGGCGCGACGACGGCTGGGAACTGGCCGACGACGACGCGTTCAGGGAACCCGCGCCGGAGCCCGCCCGGGTCGCCCCGGAGCCCGCCGCACCGGCGCAGGCCGTCGTGCCCGAGCCCCCCGCACCGCCGGCCCATGCCGAGCCGCCGGCTCCCCCGGCCGAACCGGATCCGACGTACGGTGAGGGCGCGTACGTGGGCGACAACCCGCCGGAGGGGTACGTCATCAAGGGCAACGCCCAATCGATGAAGTACCACGTGCCGGGTGCGTTGGCGTACCACCGCTGCGTGCCGGAGGTCTGGTTCGCGACCGAGGAAGCCGCCCAGCGGGCCGGCTTCACCCCGGCCAAGCGCT
>WQUE01000075.1 GCA_009785885.1 Actinomycetes bacterium | reverse complement strand
CGGCGACCTGACCGAGGCGGCGGGCGTGCCGGGGCTCACCGGAGAACGGCGTCTCCAGGAACGTCCGCACGAGCACCCAGGCGAATTCCGGGGCTGTGAAGCGCCCGCCGAGGGCGATCACGTTCGCGTCGTTGTGCTGACGGCCGAGCACGGCAAGGTCGAGGTGGGTGACCAGCACGGCCCGGACACCCCGCACCTTGTTGGCGGCGATCTGCTCGCCGTTGCCGGAACCGCCGAGCACGATCCCGAGCGCCTGGACGCCCGCCGCCTGGTCGGCGACGACGCCCTCGCCGCAGGCGATGCAGTACGCCGGGTAGTCGTCCTGCGGATCGTAGGCGTCCGCGCCGTGGTCGACGATCTCGTGGTCCGTGCCGCCGAGCTGCTGCAGGAGGTACGTCTTCAGGTCCCAGGCCGCATGGTCGCTGGCGATGTGCACGCGCATGCCCCCATTCTCGCACCCGCCCGATGCCGAACCGCCCCGCGGCGCCAGCCCGGAACCACTTGACAATGTGCAGAAACTGCACATAGACTCGGCGCATGGAACCGGTGACCGCCACCAAGGAACGCGAGCGGGCGCTCCAGTTCCTCCAGCAGGCGGTCGCGCTCGTCGGCGTGTTCGGGGGCGAATTCGATATCGGGCACGCGCTCGTCTGCACAGCCCAAGCGCGCGACCGGCTCGACGACGCCCTGAACGAGCTCATGGCAGCCGCCGTGCTCGAAGGCCAATCGCTCCGTGCAGTTGCTGCACAGGCCGGTCTCGCGCCCAACTCGGTCGCCGCCCGCATGGCCCGCTCGTCGGGGCTGGCCGGCTACTCCACCGACGGACGGGTACGCGCCACCGACGTGCGTCAGGCCCGCGCCGACAAGACGGCCCCGTTGCGGTTCCAGCGCCGCCGTCCCACCACATGATTCCATCCACCCCACCCACCAAGGAGCACCCCATGCCCGACCCCACCTACACCGACATCACGATGCTGCTCGACCGCTCGGGGTCGATGCAGTCGATCAAGACCGACATCGAGGGCGGTTTCGACGCGTTCATGGCGGAGCAACGCAAGCAACCGGGCACGTGCCGGGTCAGCCTGTCCCAGTTCGACACCGAGTACGAGTCCGTGTACACCGCCAAGGACCTGGCGGATGTCCCCCCGCTGGACCTGTGCCCGCGCGACGCCACGGCCCTACTCGACGCGATCGGCCAGGCCGTGCGGGACACGCAGGCTCGTCTTGGGGCGATGCCGGAGGCGGAGCGCCCCGGCGCGGTGATCGTGGGCATCATGACCGACGGCCTGGAGAACTCGTCCCGCGAGATGACGTATCCGGCGGTCAAGGCCCTCATCGAAGCTCAGGAGACCCGGCACGGCTGGATCTTCACGTACCTCGGCGCCAACCAGGATGCCATCGAGGAAGGCGCCCGCCTCGGCATCGACCACGCCAGGGCGATGACCTTCGTCGACACGCAGGGCGCCTCGGCGCTCGGGGGGCTGTCCGGCGTGACCAGCCGGGTGCGCTCCGCCGTCGCGGAAGGGGCTGCGCCGCCCGTCGTCTTGGACGCAGGGCGGTTCACCGATGAGGACCGGGCCGCTGCGTTGGGGATGACACCGCCAGACGCGGAATGATGCTCAGGCCAGGCCGTCCGGACCGTGTTCCAGCAGCCGGGCGAACCCGGCCTCGTCCAGGATCGGCCGGCCCAGCTGTTCGGCCTTCGCGGCCTTGCTTCCCGGGTTCTCGCCCACGACCACGTAGTCCGTCTTGCCGCTGACGGACGAGGCCGCCTTGCCGCCCCGGGCGATCACGGCCTGCTCGGCTTCCTCGCGCGTGAAACCGGGCAGCGTGCCCGTGACCACCACGGTCAGCCCCGCGAGCGTCTGTGGCAGGGCCGCGGCCCCCTCGACCAGCTCGTCG
This sequence comes from Actinomycetes bacterium, assembly GCA_009785885.1. Taxonomy (GTDB): domain Bacteria; phylum Actinomycetota; class Actinomycetes; order Propionibacteriales; family Propionibacteriaceae; genus WRGV01. Next base: position 13,525 of record WQUE01000075.1, on the reverse strand, counting down.
GCCATCCGGACCCCGGCCGTCGCCCACCGCTCGACGATCTCCCGGTGCCAGTCGACGCCGAACCATTCCCGCACGGACTCGGCGATCACCGCACCAACCCCGTCGGTGCCGGTCAACTCCTCGGCGCTCGCGGCCCGGATCGCCGCGAGACTGCCGAAACGTGAGGCCAGCGCGCGGGCGGCGGTCGGCCCGACGTGCCGGATCGACAGGGCCACCAGGACACGCCACAGCGGCCGGTCCTTGGCCGCCTCCAGCTCGCGCAGCATCGTCTGCGTCGTCTCCTTCGGCTTCGACGGCTCCTTGTCCGTCGGCTTCGTCCAGAAGAACGGCTCCTGCACCCACTCACCCCGACCGGTCTCGCCTGCGGCATCCCGCACGACGGGACGACGCCACACCTGGACGCCCGCCAGGTCGTCGACGGTCAGGTCGAACAGCCCGGCCTCCCCGGCCAGCACGGGACGGCGCCGCGGCACGCCCCCGACCGGGTCGTCCGCCCATGCGGGCCGGCCGAACTCCGGATCGGTCAGCGCGATCGCGGCCTCCCAGCCGAGCGCCTCGACGTCGAGGGCCGAGCGGGCGGCGAGCGCCCCCACGCGCTCGCGCAGCTGCGCCGGGCAACTGCGGGCATTCGGGCAGCGGATGTCCTTGTCGGACTCCTTCTCAGGACGGAGCGCCGTCCCGCACGACGGGCACGTCTCCGGCATGACGAACGGCCGCAGCTCGTGCTCCCGGCCCTCCCGCAGCGCCACGACCGGGCCGACGATCTCGGGGATGACATCCCCGGCCTTGCGCAGCACGACGACGTCGCCGATCAGCACGCCCTTGCGCTTCACCTCCCACGCGTTGTGCAACGTCGCCCGTTCGACGGTCGACCCGGCCACCCGCACCGGGGCCATCACCCCGAACGGCGTCACACGCCCGGTGCGACCGACACCGACCTGAATGTCGAGCAGGCGCGTGTTCACCTCCTCGGGCGGGAACTTGTACGCGATCGCCCACCGCGGCGCCCGCGACGTCGCCCCGAGCACGGCCTGGTCGGCCAGCCGGTCGATCTTCACGACGGCCCCGTCCAGTTCATGCTCCATGTCGTGGCGGTGCTGCCCCACCCACGCGACGTACTCGAACACCTCGGCGGGGCTGTGGACGACGCGGCAGTGCGACGATGTCGGCAGGCCCCAGGCCGCCAGGCGCTCGTACGCCTCGCTCTGCCGGCTCAACGTGAGGCCCTCGTGCGCGCCGATCCCGTGCAGCAGCATGCTCAGCGGACGCGACGCGGTGACGGACGGGTCCTTCTGCCGCAGCGATCCGGCGGCCGCGTTGCGCGGGTTGGCGAACGGGGGGCGTCCCGCCTCGACGAGGGACGCGTTCAGCTCCTCAAACGCGGCCACGGGGAAGAACACCTCCCCGCGCACCTCAAGAAGGGGCGGTACGTCCGCGCCGTGCAGCCGCTGGGGTACGGTCTTGATCGTCCGGACGTTCGGCGTGATGTCCTCGCCCACGCGGCCGTCACCACGCGTCGCGGCGCTCACGAGCCGCCCGTCACGGTACACGAGGTCGCACGCCAACCCGTCGATCTTCAGCTCGCACAGGAACTCGGCCGGGCCGGCCAGGCCCCGCGTCGCGCGGTCGATCCACGCGGCCAGTTCCTCCTCGCTGAACACGTTGTCGAGGCTCAGCAGCCGCTCCAGGTGCGTCACGGGCGCGAAATCCGTGATGACCGCCTGGCCGACCCGCTGCGTCGGGCTGTCCGGGGTACGCAGACCCGGGAACCGGTCTTCCAGGGCGGCCAGTTCCCGCATCAGCGTGTCGTACTCGGCGTCGGACAGGGTCGGCGCGTCCTGCCCGTAGTAGGCCTCCTGGGCGGCCACGATCGTGTCGGCGAGATCTTGCCAGCGGCGATAGTCTCCCGGGCCCGGATCGACCGGACTCGATCCGGCCTCGTCCACCACCAACGTCTCGTCCGCAAGGTTCGTCGCCATGGGCCTATTCTGCCGTACCGTCTCCGGACCCCCGACCGGGCCGCCCGAGTCGGGTAATCTGGGCGTCATGCCGGGCTACACGATCACGCAGACGGACGCCGCCGCGGCGCGCCCGACAGGCCACAAGCGGGCGTTCATCATCGCCGGAGCCCGCGGCGCGGACGGTCGGGGGCGCGACCTCTATGTGCGGGACGGCGTCCTCGTCGACACCGCACCCCCGGGGGCCGAGCGCCTCGACGCGGACGGTCTCATCGTCCTGCCCGGCCTGGTCGACCCCCACACCCATCTGCGCGAGCCGGGCTCCACGGCCGCGGAGACCCTCACATCGGGGACCGCGGCCGCGGCGCGCGGCGGCTTCACCGCCGTGCTCGCCATGCCGAACACGATCCCGCCGACGCACGGCCCGGCGGAAGTCGACTGGATGGTCCGCCGCGCCGTGTGGACCCCCGCACGGGCCCAGGTGGTGCCCGTCGGCGCCGTCACCCACGAGCGTGGTGGCAAGCAGCTGGCCGACATCGAGGGCATGGCGCGGCGCGGGGTGCGCGTGTTCAGCGACGACGGTTTCTGTGTCATGGACCCCCGGATCATGCGTCAGGCGCTCGCGACCGTGGCGCTGTTCGACGGGGTCATCGCCCAGCACTCCCAGGACGAACGGATCGCGCCACCCGAGGCGTGCTGCCCGGACGAGGCCCTGGCCGAGCGTCTTGGCCTCCCCGTGTGGCCGTCCGTCGCGGAGTCGACGATCGTCGCACGCGACGTGCAGTTGGCCGCGGAGGCGGGCGCCCACCTGCATGTCTGCCACGTTTCCTGTCCGGAGACCGTCGAGATCATCCGCTGGGCGAAGAAGCGCGGCATCCGTGTCACGGCCGAGGTGACACCCCACCACCTGCTGCTGAGCACCGACAAGCTGGCCACCGGCGACACCACGTACCGCGTCAACCCGCCGCTGCGCCCCGCGGCCGACATCGAGGTCCTGCGCGCCGCGCTCGCGGACGGCACCATCGACATGGTGGGCACCGACCACGCCCCCCACACGGCCCAGGTGAAGAACCGGCCGATGCCCCAGGCCCGGCCCGGCATGACCGGGCTCGAGCAGGCCCTGGGCGTCGTCGTCGAGACGATGGTGCTGTCGGGACGGATGACGTGGACGGATGTCGCGCGCGTCATGAGCGCCGCGCCCGCCGCCCTCGCCCACCTCACGACCCAGGGCCGGCCCCTGTTCCCCGGTGAGCCCGCGAACCTCGTGCTGGTGGACCCGGCGCGCCGCCATGTCGTCGACCGCGACGACACCGCCTCGCGCAGTCGCAACAATCCCTACCACGGTCGCCTGCTGCCCGACCCCGTGCAACTCACCATGCGCGGCGGCATGATCACCTACACCCGGGACGCCCGCGGCTAGGCACCGCCCGCCGGCCACCGGGCCCGATCGTGCAACTGCCCCACGACAAGCAAACTCACCTGATGACGTCGCCCGCGTTGGCGCGAGTTGGGCACGTGGTGACATGATTGACCCTGGCGCATTCATCCCAATGCGCCACCCCCGGGCTGAGGGCGTCGACACACCCGCGGCCCACGACACCTGTGGCAAAGCTGCCCACGAAAAGGAAGGCTCAATTACATGAAGGCACTTGTCTACCACGGCCCCAACCAGAAGGCCTGGGAGGAAGCCCCCGATCCGACAATCCAGGAGGCGACGGACGCCATCTTCCAGATCGACACGACGACGATCTGCGGCTCCGACCTGCACATCCTCAAGGGCGACGTCCCCGAAACAACCCCCGGCACCGTCATCGGCCACGAGGGTGTCGGCACCATCGTCGAGGTCGGCGCCGGCGTCAAGAACCTCAAGGTCGGCGACCGCCGCGTCATCAGCTGCATGACCTCCTGCGGCGTGTGCGAGTACTGCCGCAAGGGGCTCACCAGCAAGTGCCAGGCGTGCTCCTTCGGCGACTCCTGGCAGCTTGGCCACCGCATCAACGGCACCCAGGCGCAGTACGTCCGCGTCCCGCTGGTCGAGACGTCGACATTCGCGATCCCCGAGGGCGTCTCCGATGCCGAGGCCGTGATGTGCTCCGACATCTTCTCGACCGGCTTCGAGATCGGCGTGCTCTACGGTGACGTCCAACCCGGCAAGACGGTCATCTGCATCGGCGCGGGCCCCGTGGGCCTGGCCGCGATGAAGACCGCCGGCCTGTTCAGCCCGACCGCGGTCGTCGCCATCGACATGGACGAGAACCGTCTCGCGGTGGCGAAGGCCCAGTTCGGCGCCACCCATGCGGTCAACAACTCCAAGGACGGCTGGATGGACCAGGTGTTCGACATCGTCGGCAAGGACGGCGCGGACGTCGTCATGGAGGCCGTCGGCGTGCCGCCGTCGCTGGAGGCGTGCTTCGAGTTGGTCAAGCCGGGCGGCCACGTCGCGAACATCGGCGTCCACGGCAAGCCGGTCAGCCTGCCGGTCGAGAAGCTGTGGACCCGCAACATCACCATCACCACCGGCCTGGTCAACATGACCACCGGCCCGATGATGCTCGACCTGATCGGCGCCGGCAAGCTGGATGTCAAGCCCATGGGCACGCACGAGTTCAAACTCGACCAGTTCATGGATGCCTACGAGGTCTTCGGCGCGGCCGCCAAGAACAGCGCCCTGAAGATGGTCATCACCAAGTGAGGTTTCCCCTTCACAGGGGACTGCTTCAGACGGGACGGCGCCCGTCCGGTGTTCACCGGCGGGCGCCGTTTCGCGTCTGCGCGCCGGCGTGGCGGTCACCGCGAACCCCGACGCGATGCCGCCCGAGGTGACAGACGGAACCGCCGGAACCGTCCTCGCGTGCCTACGCCGCGTTCATGACCTGGCCGTCGAACTCTCCCGCCGGATCACGCGACAGCCACACCTCGTTCCCGGCGAAGCCGATCCCCCCGGGGGACACCCTCATGCCGGTTCCGGGAGCGTGCGGGGGCGCCCACCGGCCACCGTCGACATCGTCGACGCTCACCCCATGGTGGATGGCCTGATCGGGCGGGAGGCCGAGATCGGCCAACCCCGCCACGTACCACCAGTCGCCGCGATGTGCGGCCTGGACCTCGCGGAGCGCCGTGCCCGCCCCGACGGACTCCAGGAGGGTGCGATGGCCGTCGGCGGTCGGGTCCTCCACGGCCCGGGCATGGGCGGCGACGCTCGCCCTCGTCGGACCCACGATGAACCCGCAGGCGTCCCGTGCGATCTCGGCGTTCAGGCCCGCGAAGGCGGTCGCGGTGGCCTCGACGTGGTCGAGGAGCGCGCACCACCTTGTGCCGCGGAACGTTCCCAACCGGCGCGTCGCCTGCGGAAAGACCGCCAGCACCGTGTCGAGGTCAAGTGGTATCGCCCAGCCGGGATCGCCGCTGCCCGATTCCTGGGTGGCCGCGAATCCGACGTCGCTGGAGATCAGCGACTCGGAATGGGCGCCGTCGTGCACGACCACCCAGCGGGCCGTCAAGACCAGCGCCAGTGTGTCCGCGAACGCTGCGTCCCGGCTCTCGGGCTTGCCACGTGCGAGGTAACCGGTGTTCTGGAGCGCGGCGACCAACGGCACGGGCCCGTCACGACCGGCGCACTCCCGGCCCGCGACGAACAGCGCCGCGACGAACGGCACCGCCACATGCACCCAGTCCCCGAGCGTCACGTCCCGGCCGCCCGCCAACGCGTCGAGGACGGGCGGCAACTCGGCCTCGTGCGTCCACATGTCCGCCAGGCCGCCGTACGTCAGCCCGTACAGGCCGTGACGGGAGCCGACGCTCCGGGCGGATGCCAACACCGGCTCGCCCGTTCCCGCGTCGTACACCCACACCGGGCGGGACGACAGGTCACCGTGGCGCGTCGAGGAGAAGCGCCCGATGAACGACGCGGGCAGATAGTGGTCGCACGGCATGAGGACGGCCCCCTTCAACGGGATCAGCGTTCCACCTTCAGGGGGTCGTCCTCCGCCGGTTCGTCACTGGGCGATGTAGCCGCCGTCGACGACGTATTGCGAACCCGTCACGTTCGACGCCTTGTCGGACAGCAGGAAGCACACCACGTTCGCGACCTCCTCGGCGGTGCCGAGGCGGCCGATCGGGTGCATGGCGATCAGCGCCTTCGTCGTGTCGTCGTCCAGCGTCGTGAGCAGCGGCGTGTCGATGTAGCCCGGGTGCACCGAGTTGATGCGGATGCCCTTGGCGGCGTACAGAATCGCTGTCGCCTTCGTCATGCCCGTGACGCCATGCTTGGCGGTGACGTACGGGATCGCCATCGCGGTGCCGACCAGGCCGAGGATGGACGACGTGTTCACGATCGAGCCGCCGCCCGCCGCGAGCATCGCCGGGATCTCGTACTGCATCCCGTAGAACACCGAGTGCAGGTTGACGTCGATCAGCTTGAGGTAGCCGTCGATCGGCATGTCCTCGATCGGGCCCTTGGGGCCGCCGATGCCCGCATTGTTCAGCGCCAGGTGCAAACCTCCATACGTCGCAACGGCCTTGTCCACCGCGGCCTTGACGTCCTCCGGCTTGCCGACGTCGCCCGTGATCGCGCAGGCCGTCCCGCCCGCCGCGACGATCGTATCGACGCACTTCTGGGCCGCCGCCCCGTTCAGATCGGCCACGACCACGCGCGCTCCCCCGGCCGCCAGCGCGACCGCCACCGCCTCACCGATACCGGAGCCGCCGCCTGTGACCAATGCGACCTTGCCCTCGAACTCCCCCATGATGTCCTCCTCATCGAGTCATGGCCCTACCGTGCGGCAGGGCCCGCTCATGTCAACCACAGAAACCACCGGGGCATTCCCACGACCAGGGCTCTCCGGCCGGTCACGACTCCTCGAACAACGCCCGGACCCCGCCGGGCAGCGGTGTCGGCCGGCCGGTGGTGGCATCGGCGCACACGACGATCGTCGCGGACCGCGCCAGCACCGCCCCGTCGTTCAGCGGGTCGACCAGTTCGGCGACGAGCGTCATCGACGTGGTGCCGATCTTCACCGGCTGCGTCCGCATCTCGTACGGCTCACCGCGGTGCGCGACCGGGGACAGGTAGGCCACGTCCTGGCGGGCGACCAGCCACATCAGCGGCGACTCGCCGGCCGATGCCGCCGTCCCGCCGTCGCCCCAGGCGGAGGACCCCAGCCGCGCCATCGACCGGTCCATCCTCTCCATCGCGGCGATGCGCGCCTCCTGGACGTAGTCGAACAGCCGCACGTTGTTGACGTGCCCGTAACGGTCCAGATCCGACCATCGGACCCACGTCGGATACGGCTCGCCCCGGCCCGCCAACGGCACCATCGGCAGATCCCGCAGGGGCGTGAAACCCTGGGCGGCGAGCGCGTCCGCGGCTGCGGCGCCGGCCGGCCGGTACGCCGCCAGGCCCGCCCGTTCGGCCGGTGTCAGCCGGCGGGGCAAACCCACCGTCAAGTCGTACGGGCACAGGACGGTCCGCGCCCGGGCGCAGCGGACGTCGGCGTCCCACACGACATAGTCGATCTCGAACCGGGCCGCGCCGACCTCCCCGACTGCCACCTCGACGCGCAGGGGGGCCGGTCGGAACAGGATCGGCGACAGGTACTCGACGTGGTGTGACACGACGACGCAGCCCCGCTCGAGCAGCGACGCCAGATCCGCCCGCATCAACAGCTGGGTGCGGGCCTCCTGCAGATGGTCGGCGACGAGCGTGTTGTTGACGTGGCCCTGGGCGTCCAGGTCGACCCACCGGCGCTGCACCAGCGCTGTGAACGTCCCGGTCACGCCGCCACGCGCTCCTCGATCTCGTCGGCCTCGGTCTCGTCGTCGATGTCCAGCTCCTCGATCTCGGCCCCGCCCCGGCGGGACCGACGGCCGGCGGGCGCATCCGGCACGAACTCGTACGGCGACTCGTCGGCGTACAGCGCCTCGATGATGCCGTGGTAGCGATCCAGGACGACACTCCGCTTGATCTTCAGGCTCGGGGTGAGCTCGTCGGCCTCCTGGCTCAGCTCGTGGTCGAGGATCACGTACTTCTTGATCGTCTCCCAGCGCTCCAGCCTGGCGTTGGTGCGGCGGATGTAGTGGTCGATGCGGCGGCGCAGCTCGGGCGATTGTGTGACCACCGCGTAGTCCGCCCCCGCCATGCCGTGCTGGGACGCCCAGCTGGCCACCTGGTCCACGTCGAGCACGAGCAGCGCCGTGCAGTACGAGCGGCCCTCGCCGAGCACGACCGCCTGCGCCGCGTACGGCGTGTTCGCCATGATCGCCGACTCGACCTTCTGCGGGGCGACGTACTTGCCGTTGGATGTCTTCAGCAGATCCTTCTTGCGGTCCGTGATGCGCAGGTAGCCGTCCTCGTCCAGCTCGCCGATGTCGCCCGTGTGGAACCAGCCGTCGACGAACGATTCCGCCGTGGCCTCCGGTAGCTTGTGGTAGCCGCGCGCGACGATCGGCCCGCGGAAGCAGATCTCGCCGTCGTCGTCGATCCGCACCTCGATACCGGGCAGGGCCGGCCCGACCGTGCCGGGACGGAACGAGTCGTGGTGGTTGACGCATGCGATCGCGCTCGTCTCGGTCAGACCGTAGCCCTCGATGAGCATCAACCCGGCCGAGTAGAACCACTCCTGCACCTGCGCCGACAGTTTCGCCGAGCCGGACACCATGAACCGCATCCGCCCGCCGAGCTTCTGCCGCAGCTTGCTGAACACCAGCCGATCGGCCAGGCGATGCCGCAACGCCAGGCCCGGCGGCAGGCGCCGTCCCTCCAGGCGGCGCGCCTGAGCCTCGCGGCCGACGGCGAACGCCCAACGGCTCATGCGCCCCTTCAGCCCCTGGCGGGGATACATCGTGATCACGGCCGCCCGGACCTTCTCGAAGATGCGCGGCACACCGACGAGGATCGTCGGGGCGGTTTCGCCGATGCTCGCCACGAGCCGGTTGACGCGTCCGTCCACGATGCACACGAAACCGACCCGCAGCTGCGCCGACAGCAGATCCCGGCCGAACACGTGGGCCAGCGGCAGCCACAGGAACAGCGAGTCGTCGGGCAGGACGATCCCGGTCCGCTCGATCCCCTCGCCCTCGTACGTCCACGACCCGTGGAGCAGTTCGACGCCCTTGGGCCGGCCCGTCGTGCCCGACGTGTAGATCAGGGTGGACAGGGACTCGCGGTCCAGTGTGTCGATCGCCGCATCGACGATGTCCGGCTCGGCCTCCAGGCGCTCCTTCCCGGCCCGCAACAGGTGCTCCCACGTCACGACACGGGCGTCCTCCCGCCCGCCCGTGCGGTCGTCCAGCATGAGGACGATGTGGTGCAGCCGCGCGTCCAGCTCCGCGTCGCCGGTGACCTTCGCCAGCTGTTCGGCGTTCTCGACGACGACCACCGCGCACCCGGCGTCGATCAGGATGAACTTCTGTTCCGGCGCCTTGGTGTTCGGGTAGACGGTGGTTGTGACCGCACCCGCGCACGCGATCGCCAGGTCGATGAGCACCCATTCGCACCGTGTGCCGGATACGATCGCCACACGATCCCCCGTCTCCACGCCGAGGTCGCACAGGCCCGCCGCGAGCAGGTCCACCTGCGTGCGTGCCTCCGCCCAGGTCATCGACCGCCATTCCTCCGGCTCCGTGTACGCCGGATACCGGTACGCCACCGCCTCGGGTGTCGCCGCCACGCGCTGGCGGAACATGTGGGCGTAGCTGCGTGCCGACGCGGCCACGATCTCCTGCTGGACCTCACCAGTGCTCATCGGGGTACCCTTTCGGTGCGCGAGAACATGCGTTTGCACATTCAACCTATCCCGGCGCCGACCGGAACCCCGCTGTGCGAATCCCACAAAGACGGGACTTTCGGGCTGGAGACGCCCATGCCGTGGGCCTGGTCCCCGGGCCCACCGGTCGAGGTGGCACACTGAATCGCGTGAACGCCACGGACGCCGTCGGGCCGCTGGACTCGGACAAGGGCCGCGCGCGGCTGCTGGCCGACTTCCGGGAGGCTCTCGGGGACGACACCTGCCTCGACGCCTCCAACGCCGCCCGGGCCCTGTACTCCTCCGACGCGTCGCTGTACCGGGTCGTGCCGCTCGTCGTCGCGCGGCCACGCGACAAGGCCGAACTCGTCCGCGTGGCTCGCGCCGCGTTCGCCGTCGGGCTGCCCGTCACACCCCGGGGCGCCGGCACGTCGATCGCGGGCAACGCCGTCGGGGCCGGCCTCGTGATCGATGCCGGCCACCACCTGAGCCGGGTCCTCGCGGTCGATGCCGGCCGCACCCGCGCGGTCGTCCAGCCGGGCGTCGTCCAGGCGGTCCTCCAGAAGGCGGCCGCACCGCACGGCCTGCGGTTCGGGCCCGACCCGGGCACCAGTGACCGCTGCACGCTCGGCGGCATGATCGGGAACAACGCGTGCGGCCCACGCGCCCTGGGGTACGGCCGCACGGCCGACAACATCGTGTCCCTCGAGGTCTTGACGGGGCATGGGGACATCGTCGTCCTCGGCGAGGGCGGGGACGACACGGCCGGTCCCCTGCCCGCGACCCGGGCGCTCGTGCTCTCCCACGCCGATCTCATCCGGGCCCAGTTCGGCCGGTTCTCCCGGCAGTCGAGCGGCTACGCGCTGGAGCACCTGCTCCCCGAGCACGGCTTCGCAACCGAGCGCTTCTTCGCCGGCACCGAGGGCACCCTGGGGATCGTGCTGGAGGCCACGGTCACGCTCGTCCGCGACGCGCCGCACCGGGCGACGATCGCCTTGGGCTACCCCACGATGGCCGACGGCGCCGACGACATCGTGCGACTCCTGCCGTTCCGGCCGACCGCCGCCGAGGGACTGGACGAGCGCATCATCGCCGCCGTCCGCCGCCTGAAGGGCGCGGACGCGGTGCCCGCCCTGCCCGCCGGGACCGGGCTCGTCCTGGCCGAGGTCGTCGGCGAGGACCCCGCCGAGGTCGCCGCCCGGGCGGAGGCCCTTCTCGCCGCCGCCGCCTGCACCGACGGGTACGTCGTCCGCGATCCCGGCCACGCCGCGGCGCTGTGGCGGATCCGTTCGGACGGTGCCGGGTACGCCGGGGTGGCCCTCGACGAGCCCGCGTACCCCTCATGGGAGGACGCGGCCGTGCCCGCGGCGGCCCTCGGGACATACCTGCGCGACTTCGAGGCGCTGATGGCCGCGCACGGGCTGCACGGCCTGCCGTACGGGCACTTCGGCGAGGGCTGCGTCCACTGCCGCATCGACTTCCCGCTCGACCGCCCGGGCGGGACGGCCGCCTACCGGGCGTTCATGGTGGAGGCGGCCCGGCTCGTGGCCCGCCACGGCGGGTCGATGTCCGGGGAGCACGGCGACGGACGGGCCCGCTCGGAGTTCCTGGGTGCGATGTACTCCCCCGATGCGCTGGACCTGTTCGCCGACATCAAGGCGGCCTGGGACCCGTTCGGGTTGCTGAACCCGGGCATGATCGTCCGCCCGGTGCGAACAGACGCCGACGTCCGCGTCGCCCAGACCGTCTACGCGCCGCTGCGGGCCGCCGATCCGGCGTTCGTGCGGACCGTCCACGCGTGCAACGGCACGAGCAAGTGCCTGGCCGACACCACGTCCGCGCTGGGGGTCATGTGCCCGAGCTACCTCGCCACGCGCGACCAGTTCTACTCGACCCGCGGACGGGCCCGGCTGCTGCAAGAGATGGTCAACGGCGCACTCGTGCGGGGATGGCGCGCCCCCGAACTCGCGGCGTCCCTCGACCTGTGCCTGGCCTGTAAGGGGTGCCGTCGCGACTGCCCGAGTGGGGTCGACATGGCCGCCCTCAAGTCCCGGACCCTGGAGGAGGCCTACCGGCACCGCCTCCGCCCGGCTGGCCACTACGCTCTCGGCTGGCTGCCGCGGTGGGGCCGCCTGGTCGCGTCGGCGCCGGGCCTGGCCGGGATCGCGAACCTCGTGCTCGCCACCCCTGGCCTGTCGGATCTCGTGAAACGGGCCGTCGGGGTGGACCCGCGCCGGCCGATGCCGCGCTTCCGCTCCCGCTCCGCCAAGCGCACGGGCACGGCGGCCCTCGCCCGTCTCGATGAACGCCGCCTGGCGGATCGCCCCGTCGTCGCCGTGTGGGTCGACTCGTTCTCGGACACGCTCGGCGGCACGGGGCTGCCCGCGCTGCTGACCGTGCTCGTCGCGGCCGGGTTCGCGCCGCGCATCATCGGGGAGGACGCCTGCTGTGGGCTGACCTGGATCACCACCGGTCAGCACGCCGGGGCCCGCGCCCAGCTGCGAGCGGCTCTGGACGTGCTCACGCCGATCGCCGCCGCCGGCATCCCGATCGTCGGCCTGGAGCCGAGCTGCCAGGCCGTATGGCGCTCCGATGCCGCCGAACTGCTACCCGACGACCCCCGCGTGGACGTCGTCCGGGGCGCCCTGGTCACGCTCGCCGAACTGCTCGGCACAGTGCCCGCCTGGCACGTGCCCGATCTGACCGGCCACACCATCGTCGCCCAACCGCACTGCCACCACGCGTCCGTACTCGGCTGGAAGGCCGACGCCGCCCTGCTCGCCCGCACGGGGGCGACGGTCGTCACGGTCGGCGGCTGCTGCGGCCTGGCCGGCAACTTCGGGGTCGAGCGGGGCCACTACGAGACGTCGGTGACGGTGTTCCAGCACGACCTCGGGCCGGCCATCGCAGCCGCGGGCCCGGACGCGATCGTGCTGGCCGACGGCTTCAGCTGCCGCAAGCAGGTCGCCGACCTCACCGGCCGGGCTGCACTCACTCTGGCCGAACTCCTCGCGGCCCACCTGTGACGGCTCAGTCGCGGGTCAGGCGCCGGTGCTTGCTGGCGTGCGGCCGGCTGGCCTCCTCGCCGAGACGGGCCACCTTGTTGGCCTCGTAGTCGGCATAGTTGCCCTCATACCAGAACCACACCGGACTGTTGCCGTCCGCCCCGTCGCCCTCCCAGGCCAGGATGTGCGTGGCGATCCGGTCGAGGAACCACCGGTCGTGGCTCACGACCACGGCACAGCCGGGGAACTCGAGCAGCGCGTCTTCGAGTGATTGGAGCGTCTCGACGTCCAGATCGTTCGTCGGCTCGTCGAGCAGCAGCAGGTTGCCGCCCTGCTTCAGCGTCAACGCCAGGTTCAGCCGGTTCCGCTCCCCACCGGACAGCACGCCCCCCAGCTTCTGCTGGTCGGGACCCTTGAACCCGAACGAGGCGACGTAGGCGCGCGACGGCATCTCGAAGTTCGCGACCTTGATGAAGTCCAGCCCGTCCGAGACGACCTGCCACACGTTCTGGTCAGGCGCGATGCCCGCCCGTCCCTGGTCCACGTAGCTCACCTTGACCGTCTCGCCGAGCTTCACCGAGCCCGCGTCCGGTGTCTCGTCGCCGACGATCATCTTGAACAGCGTCGACTTGCCGACGCCGTTCGGGCCGATCACGCCGACGATGCCCGCCCGGGGCAGGTCGAACGACAGCCCGTCGAACAGCGTCCGCCCCTCGAAACCCTTCACGAGGCGGCTCACGTCCAGGACGACGTTGCCGAGCCTCGGGCCCGGCGGGATGTTGATCTCGGACGTGTCGAGCTTTCGCGCGCGCTCCGCCTC
>WQUE01000074.1 GCA_009785885.1 Actinomycetes bacterium | reverse complement strand
CCGCAGCCGCTCGGCAAGGCCACGGCGGACCGCCACCGAGAGCGCCTCGAACGCCGCCTCGGTACGCACGGTGGCGGCGTCGCCCGACTCGGCCATGAGCCGGGCGATCGCCTTGAGGCGGGCGTCGGCCCACAGTGCCCGGCTGTCCGGATACGCGCTCGTGACCAGGGACAGGCGGTCCTCGTTGCTGAGGTACGCCACGGCATACGGGGACGGGTCGGGCAGCGTGAGGGCAAGCAGGCGCAACACACCCCGGGGATGCTCGAGATGCTGGCGTTCCGCGGTGTCGCACACAACCTCGGTGACGCAGGTCGCCGCGTCGCGCAGGGCCGGGTAGCCCGCGACTCCCCCGCCGAGGTCGATGCGGGCAGGCAGGTCACCGAAGACCCAGGACGTCCCGGACCGGGTCCGGCGGTGACGCTTCGTCGCCACACGGGTCAGGCGGGCCTCGACGCGGGGCGCCAGCGCCTTCTTCAACGCCGCCAGATCCTTGCCGTAGGCGAGGGTCCGGTCGCCGTCGGTCACGACGAAGCCGACCTGCAGCGGCGCCGGGATGTCCTGGGGTGCCCAGGCGGACGCCTCGACGGTCTCGCCGGTGAGCGCCGTGAGGGCCCGGCCCAGCTCGGCCGTGAACGGGCGGGTCTGGTCGGCGTCGTGGTCGCCGAGCCACGCCAGCGCGCGCCGGGCCGCGTCGGTGGCGGGCACGAAGCGCGTCCGCACCGCCTTGGGCAGGTGGCGCAGCAACTCCGTCGCGGTGTCGGCCCGCAGACCGGGCACCTGCCACGTGAACGGCTCGGGCGGCAGGCCCCCGAGCTGGGCCAGCCTCACCGTGACCGTGACGCCGTCCCGCTCGGCACCCGGGGCGAAGACGTACGCGACGGGCAGGTCGAGCCCGCCGATGTGCCACGTGTCCGGGAACTGGTCCAGCCGGAACGTGGCATCCCGGGACGTGAGGTCGTCCTCGCGGGCCATGAGCGAGCGGGTGGCGGAGGGCGCCTCGCGCGCCCATGTTTCCATCGCGGCGACCGAGACGATGCCCTCAGGCAGGCGGGCGTCGTAGAACGCGTACAGGTCGTCGTCGCCGATCAGCAGATCCCGGCGGCGCGTGCGCTCCTCGAGGTTCTCCAGCTGTCCCCACAGCCACCAGTTGTGCTCCAGCGTGTCGCGCCAGGCCGAGCCCACTCCCGGCGTCCAGCCGCGCTCCACGAGGCCCTGCCGGATGAACAGCGCGCGCGACTGGACCGGATCGATGTCGGCGAAGCCGGCCAGGCGGTCCACGACGAGGGGAACCCCCAGGAGCGAAACCTTCTCGTAGGCGACCACCGTGCCCGTATCGGAGGAGAAGTGGGGCTGCGCGTACGACCGTTTCAGCAGGTGCGCTCCCACCTCTTCCACCCAGGCCGCGTCGACACTCGCCGCCGCGTGGGCCCACAGGCGCGTCGTCTCGACCAGGTCGATCGCCATCACGAGCGGCGGTGGATGGCGGGCCAGCACCGACGCGGGGCTGATCACGAACCGGGCGCCGCGGGCGCCGAGATACTCGCGCGGGGCGCGGGTCCGCCGTGCCCCGGTTGGCGGGCGGGAAGGCGCGACCTCGAGTAATCCCACGTGCGACAGGTAGCCCGACAGCACGCTCATGAGGACGTCCGGCATCGGGGCCTCCCCGGAGGCGGGCCGGAGTTTCAGCTCGGCGCACACGTCCCGCAACTGCGCCGTCAGATCCTGCCACTCGCGCACGCGCAGGTAGTTCAGGTACTCGGCGTGGCACGTCCGGCGGAACTGGTTTCCGGTCAGCTCGCGGCGGCGGCGGCGCAGGTAGTCCCACAGGCGCAGCATCGCCGCCACATCGCCACCGTCCACGGCGTCCCGGCGGGCCGGCGCCTGCCGTTTCGGCGTCGCCTCCCCCAGCGCGGCGGCGAGCGCCTCGTCGCTGGCGAAGCGGGCGTGCAGCGCATCGGCCTGGGCGCGCGACGCGAGGGGACGTTCGCGGATGTCCTGAATCGAGAAGCCCGCCACGAGGACCAGCGCCTCGCGCAGGCAGCCGCGGTCCGCGGCCTCCAGGAGGATGCGGCCGAGGCGGGGGTCGACCGGCAGGCGGGCCAGCTGGCGTCCGCGCGGGGTGAGTCGGGCCCGGGCCTGGTCGCCGCGCCGGTCGGGTGGGGTGATCGCGCCCAACTCCACCAGCAGCCGGTACCCGTCGGCGATCTGGGCCACCTCGGGAGCCTCGACGAACGGGAAGGTCGCGATGTCGCCGAGATGCGCATCGGCCATGCGCAGGATCACCGAGGCGAGATTTGTGCGCAGGATCTCCGGCTCGGTGAACGCCGGCCGGGCCAGGTAGTCCTCCTCGGTGTAGAGGCGCAGCGCGACGCCCGGCGCGACGCGTCCGCACCGTCCGGCCCGCTGGTCGGCGCTCGCCCGCGAGATGGGTTCGATGGGCAGCCGTTGCACCTTCGTCCGCGCCGAGTAGCGCGACACGCGCGCGAAACCGGGATCGATGACGTAGCGAACCCCCGGAACCGTCAGCGAGGTCTCCGCCACGTTCGTCGCCAGGACGACACGCTGGCCCGCATGGGGGGCGAACACGCGCTGCTGCTCCGCGGTCGACAAGCGGGCGAACAGGGGCAGCACCTCCAGGTCCGTCAGGCGGAGAGCCGACAGGGCATCGGTGGCGTCGCGAATTTCCCGCTCCCCCGCACAGAACACCAGGATGTCACCGCGCCCGTGGCCGAGTTCGCGCAGTTCGCGCACCCCCGCGACGATGCCGTCGACCTGGTCGCCGTCGGGTCCGAGAGGCCGGTAGCGCACCTCGACCGGGTAGCCGCGGCCCGACACCTCGACGACCGGCGCGCCGTCGAAGTGGGCCGAGAACCGGGCCGTGTCGATCGTGGCGGAGGTGATGACGACCTTGAGGTCCTTCCTCCGGGGCAGGAGCTGTTTCAGGTAGCCAAGTAGGAAATCAATGGTGAGGCTGCGCTCGTGGGCCTCGTCGATGACGATCGTGTCGTAGCGCCGCAGGTCCCGGTCGCGACCGATCTGGGCGAGCAGGATGCCGTCGGTCATGAGCGTGAGACGCGTCTCGGCGGTCGCTTCCCGCGTGAACCGCACCTGGTAGCCGACGAGACCGCCGAGCGGCACTCCCAGTTCGGTGGCGATCCGGGCCGACACGCTACGGGCGGCGATCCGGCGTGGCTGCGTGTGGGCGATCGCGCCGCGGCCGAGCGCCAGGCATATCTTCGGCAGCTGGGTTGTCTTCCCCGAGCCGGTCTCTCCCGCGACGATCACAACCTGGTGGTGGGCGATCAGCTCGGCGATCGCTCCGGCGTGGGCCCCGATCGGCAGGTCGGACGCCACGCGCAGGTCGGGTGCATCCGTCCCCAGGCCCACCGTTGTACCCCCCTGAATCCCCGGCGCGCCAGTCAGCCCAGGCCTCACGCGAGGGGCGTGGCCGCGAACGTCCAGGTCGGGGCGACGACGTCGTCCTGGGCCTGGACGAGGGCGAGTTCGAGCAGGCCGAGGTCGTCGGTCTTCTTCAGGATCGAGAAGACGATCGACGCCGTCGTCGCCAACGCGTCCGGCAGCGCGTCGCCCGACAGCAGCCGGGCGAGGAACATCGCCGCCGTCAGGTCTCCCGAGCCGACGAATCCGGAGCCGAACACGTCCCGGCGGAGGAACGGCGTCTCGACGCTCCAGGCGCCCGTGTCGTCGATCGCGATCATGCGGATCGTGTCGCCGGAGTCGGACGGGTCGGTCACGGACGTGATCAGCACCGTCGAGGGGCCCATCTCGCGCAGGCGCCGCGCCGCGGCGACGGCCTGCGGCAGCGTATCCGTGGGCAGCCCCGTGATGAAACCCAGCTCGAACAGGTTCGGGGTCATGATGTCGGCGACGGGCGTGACCGCGTCGCGCATGAACTCGGCGATGCCCGGGGCGACGAAGATGCCGCGCCCCACGTCGCCGAACACCGGGTCCGCGCAGTAGACGGCTCCCGGATTGCGCCGCTTGACCAGCGCGACCGCGTCGAGGATCGCCTCCCCCATCGCCGCGCTGCCCTGGTAGCCGGTCAGGACGGCGTCGACCTGGGCGAGGACCCCTCGCTCGTCGATACCCGTGACCACGTCGGCGACCGCCTCGGGCGGGATCGCCGGGCCGCGCCAGGCGCCGTACCCCGTGTGGTTGGAGTAGGTGACGGTCAGGACGGGCCACACGTCCAGGCCCGCCCGCCGCAGCGGGAACACCGCCGCCGAGTTGCCGGCGAATCCGTAGGCCACCGCGGACTGGATCGAAAGGATCTGTTTCACGCAGGCCAGTCTGCCACGCCCACCTGAGGTGACACGCCGGCGTCGGACGCTCGGACTTGCGGCATACTGGGGACGTGCGCGCCGGCGACTACCCCTTCTTCGCTCCCCCCTTCCTCGCGTTTGCCCATCGCGGAGGCTACGTCGATCCGTCCGACGCCGCGTGCGAGAACACGCTGGCGGCGTTCAGCCGGGCCGTGTCACTCGGCTACACCTACCTGGAGACCGACGTCCATCTGACACGGGACGGCGTTCTGGTGGCATTCCACGACGATGCGCTGGACCGGCTCATCGGCCGTCACGGCACGATCCGGGACGTCACGTTCGCCGAACTGCGGGAGCATCTCGTCGGGGGCGCCGAGCCGGTGCCGACCCTCGACGAGCTGTTCGAGGCGCTCCCCCGTGCCCGCTTCAACATCGACATGAAGGCCGACGACACGATCGTCCCGCTCGTCGTCGCCATACGGCGTCACAGCGCCGAGGATCGCGTCTGCGTGGCCTCATTCAACTCGGCCCGTCTGGTGCGCTTCCGGTGGTTGATGGGGGCCCGCGTGCCGACCTCGGCGGGAACCGTCGGCATCGTCTCCCGTCTGATCCCCGGACTGGGCGGCGTGCTGCCCGGGCGGGCCGTCGCCCTGCAGGTGCCGGTCACCCGCCGTGTGCTCGGGCGCCCTGTCGCGGTCTTGACGAGGCAGTTGATCGCGCGGGCGCACACCGCCGGGCTGAAGGTGCAGGCGTGGACGATCGACGACGAAGACGAGATGGAGCGGCTCATCGAGGCGGGCGTGGACGGCCTGGTCAGCAACCGGATCGACCGGCTCAAGGCGGTGCTGGAGCGACGCGGCCTGTGGGCGGATTGAGCCGTCCGGCTATACTGCTGCGGGCATCTCGACGGACGGAACGCGTGGGCGGGAATGATCCGGTGGGTCCGGGGCGTTGTGCTGGAGTGCAGACGTGAGAGCACGAGGAGGTCGACTGTGGCGGATCGCGCGTTGCGAGGCATGGGGCTTGGGGCGAAGAGCTTCGAGGACGAAGAGGGCATCGAGTTCGCGGCCCGCCAGATCATCGACTTCGACTGCCCGGCCGGCCATCACTTCGATGTGACGTTCGCGATCGAGGCCGACTTGCCCGCCGAATGGGAATGCCCGCGGTGCGGGGCGATGGCGCACCGCAGCGATGGCACCAAACCCGAGGCGAAGGATGCGAAGCCTCCGCGGACCCACTGGGACATGCTGCGGGAACGCCGCACGATCCCCGAGTTGGAGGAGTTGCTCGCCGAGCGTTTGGACGAGGTGCGCAACACCGTCCACTACTGAGCCGCTCCGAGGTAGCCCCTACTGAGCGTTCGCCCGCGCCGCCTTGATCTTGTCGACGAGTGGGGCGACGCTGCCGGCGATCTGTCCGGCGACGTGCGTGAGTTCCTCCCCGCGGCGTTCGACTCCCCATCGGGCCGTCCGGATCATGGCTTCACGGATGATGTCGCCGCTCATCTTCGACTCGCCCACCTCGCGTTCGCAGAACTCGATCGGCACCTCGGCGACGACGCCACCCGCCTCCAGCACGCGGCGCGTCATGTCGACCTGGAAGGTGTAACCGCGCGACGCGACGTCGTCGAGGTCGATGCGGCGCAGGATGTCGGCGGTGAACACGTTGTAGCCGCCGGTCGCGTCGTGGACGGGCAGGTCCATGGCGGCCTGGATCCAGATGTTCGCGCCGCGGCTCAACAGTTCGCGTTTCTTGTCCCAGTTGACGACGCTGCCGCCCTTCATCCAGCGGGAACCCTTGACCATGTCGGCCTCCCCGAGGGCAGCCAGCAGGCTGGGCAGCTGCTCCGGTGAGTGCGATCCGTCGGCATCCATCTCGACGAGCACGTCGTAGCCGTGGTCCAGACCCCAGCGGAAGCCGGCAAGATAGGCGGCTCCCAGGCCCTCTTTCGCCGCGCGGTGCATGACGTGGACCTGGGCGTCATTGCCGGCCAGCGTGTCGGCGATCGCGCCGGTGCCGTCGGGCGAGTTGTCGTCGGCGACCAGGACCTCCACGGCCGGCGTGGCCGCCCTGACGCGTCCGACGATTCGCTCCAGGTTGCCAGCCTCGTTGTAGGTGGGAATGATGACCAGGACACGTCCCGGCGTGCTGTGATCGGACATGATGCTCCTGCTCGCGCTTCGTTGGGGCGCCCGCGGCCTCCCGTTGGGCTCAGTCTAGTACGCCTCGCTCCGCCGCCGGCGGATCGCCCCGGCGACAACGGCCAGCCCGCCGAGCGCGGCCGCGACGACCCCGAAGACGGGTCCGATTCGTACCGCCGGGGTGATGGTGGTGCGCTCCGGCACCTGGTAGGTGTCAGCGGCCGCGGTCCATTCGGTCGTGCGGTCGAGGATGCGGCCCTGCGCGTCGATCAGCCCCGAGAGGGACGCCGTGGTGGAGACCACGATCTCCCGCCCCAGCTCCATGGCGCGCACGCGCGTGATCTGGAACTGCTGGGACGGCTGGAACGTGCCCGCGAACGTGACGTTGCTCGACTGGACGACCAGGATCTGCGCACCGT
>WQUE01000073.1 GCA_009785885.1 Actinomycetes bacterium | reverse complement strand
GCGCCTCGTCGCCGCTCGGCGCCGTCGCCGCGGGACTGCTGGTCATGGGCGCGGTCGTCCTGACCTATCGCCGGTGGGTGACCGCCTCGTAACCACCATCCGGTGCGCGCCCTCACGCCACCGCCGATCCGACACAGGGCTCCCCGCCTGCTCCCACGAGCGGCGGGGAGCCCTCGTCGTGAGCCCGTGCGCGGACTCACGCGGCCGGACGCCGACCGTCCAGGGCCCGCCGGACGGAGCCCACGATGCCGGACGGGTCGGCCAGGTCGATGGCGGTCGCGGTGATGAGCCGCCAACCCCGGTCCTCGATCCAGCGGCGGCGGGCCTGGTCACGGCGCATCTGCGCCGGATTGCCGACGTGACCAGCGCCGTCGTACTCGACCCCCACCAAGGCGTCCGGATAGGCCATGTCGAGGAAGTACAGGACCCCGCCCCGCGGCCCCCGCAGCGGGTGGTTGACGATGGGGCACGGCAGGCCTGACCCGACCAACGCCAACCGCAAGACGGTTTCCATCGGTGAGTCCGTGCCCTCCCGGGCCAGTGCGAGAGCCGCCCGGGCGGCCCGGACGCCCCGCCGGCCCGCGGCCCCCTCCAGCACCTCGCGCAGATCGTCGAGTTCGAGCAGCGGGTCGCGACGACGGGTCAGCCCGTCGGCCAGCACCACGAGATCCGCCACGGAGGTGGCCTGGGCGGCCTGCAGCCAGCACTCGGCGGGGTTCACCGCGACGATACCGGACATGACCTGCTTCGGCCGGAGTGACAGCGTGTCCCGGTGACCACAGATACCCGGAACGGTGATCAGGCCCCGGCTGGGCGGCACCCAGACATGCACCGTCTGCGTCGGCCTGGCATCCGGCAGTGCCACGCCCAGCAGGGCCAATGCCGTCGTCCCGCAAACCAGCGCCTGCGGCCCCGCCAAGGCGAGGGCCGCTCGCGCCCGCGTGCTCAGTCCGGCTGGGTCGGCGATCGTGAACACGCCCCGGAACACCGTGTGCACACCCGGTCCGCGCAACTGCGCGGGCGTAACCCCGGCCGCCAGCGCCTCGTGGCGCGTGAACACCGCGCCCAGGTGCGCCTTCGTGACCACATCCGCCACGGAACTCGTCCGCATCCACCCAGTCTACATCGAGAGTAGATTTTTCGTGGTTAAGCACCTGCCATAACAGCGCATAATCTACTGTCAGCATCAGAAGCGCGCTTTGGGGGCCCCGAGACGCTCGGGCCTGGACGCGGAACGGCGGCCGGGGAATCCCCCGGCCGCCGTCCGTCTCGATGAACGGTGAACCTAGGCGCGGATCAGGCCAAGACGGTCTCCACCAGCGGCTCGCCCTGGTCGGCGAGGGACTTGGCCCGGCGGGCGTCGGCCGCGAAGGCCTCGGCGGGCCGGTTGGCCAGCTCCTCGTAGTCGGCCCAACGACGATCGACATCGGCCTGGGCCAGCTCAAGCAGACGGCCGGCCTCCTCCGGATCGGAGTTGGTCAGCATGCGGAACCGCAACTCCTCGTTGCGGTAGTCCTCGACGGTGAGCCGTGGACGCGGGCTGTCGAGCAGGAACGGGTTCTTGCCCTCGGCCCGGCGCACCGGGTTGAACCGCAGCAGCGGCCAATAGCCCGAATGCACGACCTTGTACTGCTGGCTCAGGCCGTCACGCATCGCCAAGCCGTGCGCGATGCACGGCGAGTACGCGATGATCAGGCTCGGGCCGTCATAGGCCTCCGCCTCGCGGAACGCCGTCAGCGTCTGCTGCGGGTCGGCGCCCATGGCCACGCGGGCCACGTACACGTTCCCGTACGCCATCGCCTGCTGCGCCAGGTCCTTCTTCGGCGTGGTCTTGCCCGCCGTGGCGAACTTGGCGACCGCACCGAGCGGGGTCGACTTGCTCGCCTGGCCACCCGTGTTCGAGTACGTCTCCGTGTCCAGCACGAGGATGTTCACGTCACGGCCGGACCCCAGCACGTGGTCGAGGCCACCGGAGCCGATGTCGTACGCCCACCCGTCGCCGCCGATGATCCACACCGAGCGGCGCAGGAGGTTGCCGACGACGCTGGCCAGATCGCGCGCCAGCGGAGAGTCCATCCCCTCCAGCTTCGCCCGCAACGTCTCGATGCGCGCCCACTGCTCCGCCAACTCCGACTCGGTGCGCTGCGGGGCCGTGAGCAGGGCGTCCACCAGGCCGTCGTCGGCGATCTTTGCCCGCAACTCCTCCAGGCGCGTCCGCGCCAGCCTCGTGTGCAGGTCCGTGGCCAGCCGCATGCCCAAGCCGAACTCGGCGTTGTCCTCGAACAGCGAGTTGCTCCACGCCGGCCCGCGCCCGTCGGCACCCTTCGCCCACGGTGTCGTCGGCAGGTTGCCGCCGTAGATCGACGAGCAGCCGGTGGCGTTGGCGACCGTCGCCCGGTCACCGAACAGCTGCGTCACCAACTTGATGTACGGCGTCTCGCCGCAGCCCGAGCACGCCCCGGAGAACTCGAACATCGGTTCCAGGAACTGCACGCCGCGGACCGTCCCGAAGTCGACGCGCGTCCGGTCGTTGTACGGCAGCGACTGGAAGAACTCGACGTTCGCCACCTCCCGCTCGCGCTCCTGCACGAGCTGCACGTTGATCGCGTGCTGCGTCGGCTTGTCGATGATCCGGACGGGGCACGACTCGTAGCACAGGCCGCAGCCCGTGCAATCCTCCGCGAACACCTGCAGCACGAACTTCGTGTCCGGCACGCCCGCCGCGTTCAGCGGCGCCGCGTCCCAACCCTTCGGGACCTTCGCGCCCTTTAGGTCGCTCTCCTGGTAGTACTTCGCCCGGATCACGGCGTGCGGGCACACGAACGCGCAGTTGCCGCACTGGATGCAGGCCGTCGGATCCCACACGGCGATGAACTCCGAGATGTTCCGCTTCTCGTACTTCGTCGTGCCGCTCGGGTAGGAGCCGTCGACGGGCAGCGCGCTGACCGGCAGGGAGTCGCCCTTGTCGACCAGCATCGCGCCGATGACATCCGTCACGAACTCGCTGGCGTCGGCGCCCTGCACCGACGGCAGATAGCCGTGCTTGCTCGTGGCCTTCGCGGGGATCTCCAGCTTGTGCAGGTGCTCCAGCGTCTCGTCGACGGCGGCGTGGTTGCGCTTGACGATGTCCTCGGACTTCTTGAGGTACGTCTTCGTGATCGCCTTCTTGATCGCCGCGATCGCGTCCTCACGCGGCATCACGCCGCTGATCGCGAAGTAGCACGTCTGCAGCACCGTGTTCGTACGACCGCCGAGGCCGACCGCCCGGGCGACCTCGCCGGCGTCGATCGCGTACACCTCCAGGCCGAGCGAGATGATGCCCTCCTGGATCGGGCGGGGCAGATGCTCCCACACCTTGTCGGTCGTGTACGGCGTGTTCAGCAGCAGCACCGTGCCCTTCCGGGCGTGCTGCAGCACGTCGATGCGCTCCAGGATGCCCCAGTGGTGCACGCCGATGAAGCCGGCCTGGTGCACGAGGTACGGCGCCTCGATCGGGTGCGGTCCGAAGCGCAGGTGGCTCGTCGTGCGGGAACCGGACTTCTTCGAGTCGTACACGAAGTAGCCCTGCGCGAACGTGTCGGGCTCCGAACCGATGATCTTGATCGTGTTCTTGTTCGCGCCGACCGTGCCGTCCGAACCCATGCCGTAGAAGATCGCCCGCTTCAGCGACTCGTCCTCCAGGTCGAGTTCCGCGTCGTACGGGATCGACAGCATCGTCACGTCGTCGTTGATGCCGACGGTGAAACGCGGCCGCGGCGACGGCTGGTCCAGCTCCTCGAAGATGCCGACGGCCATCGCCGGCGTGAACTCCTTGGACGACAGCCCGTAGCGCCCGCCGGTGACCAGCGGCATCGAGTCGCGCTCGCCGCGCGAGAACGCCTCGGCCAACGTCGTCGCCACGTCCAGGAACAGCGGCTCGCCGTTCGAGCCGGGCTCTTTCGTGCGATCGAGCACGGCCACACGCTTGGCCGTGTCGGGCAGGACGTCGAGGATCTGCGCCGTCGGGAACGGCCGGAACATGCGGACGAGCAGGACGCCGGCCTTCGAGCCGCGCCCCGTCTTCCCCACCTTGCGGTTCACGTAGTTCACGGCGGTGCGGATCGTCTGCCAGCCCGAGCCCATGACGACGGCGACGTTCTCCGCGTCGGGGGCGCCGTAGTACTCGGCCAGGCCGTAGCGGCGCCCGGTCAGCTGGGCGAACTGCTCCATCACCTGCTCGACCACACCCGGCACCTTCAGGTAGTGCGAGTTGGACGCCTCGCGGCCCTGGAAGTAGGTGTCGGGGTTCTGGGCCGTGCCGCGGATGATCGGGTGCTCGGGCGAAAGGGCCCGCGCCCGGTGGGCGCGCACCAACTCGTCGGGGACGAGCTCATGCAACTGTTCGCTCGTCAACCGGTACATCGTGTTCAGCTCGTGGCTCGTCCGGAAGCCGTCGAAGAAGTGGACGAACGGCAACTCGGCACGCAGCGTCGCCGCCTGGCAGATCGCCGCCAGGTCGTGGCACTCCTGCACGGAGGTGCTGTTGACCATGGCGAAACCTGTCGCGCGGGCGGCCATGACGTCCTGGTGGTCGCCGAAGATCGACAGGCCCTGCGCCGCCAGGGAACGGGCCGCCACCTGGATGACGGTGCTGGTCAACTCGCCCGCGATCTTGTACATGTTCGGGATCATGAGGAGCAGACCCTGCGACGCGGTGAACGTCGTCGACAGCGCGCCCGACTGCAACGCGCCGTGCAATGCGCCGGCCGCGCCGCCCTCGGACTGCATCTGGATGACCGTCGGCACTTCGCCCCAGATGTTGGTACGGCCGTGGGCGCTCCACTCGTCGGCGAACTCGGCCATCGGGCTCGACGGGGTGATCGGGTAGATCGCGCACAACTCGTTCAGCCGGAACGCCACATCGGCCGTCGCCTCGGCGCCGTCGCAGATGATGCGCTCCATGTCGTGGGTCTCGGCCGCCTCCTCGGTCGTCGTCTTGCGGTCGGCGTCGGCCGCATCATCGATGCGCACCTGGCCCGTGTTCTCGGCACTGAACGCCCCCACCGGTGTGGGGTACTGGATCGTAAAATCACTCATCGCTTTCTCGGCTTTCCTTATCTAGGCGGCTTCAGGGACCATCACGATGGCGTGGACGGGGCACTGGTCGTGGCAGTTCTGGCAACCGGTGCAGCGTTCGTAGTCATAGCGGTAACGCTTGCCCTTGCCCAACTTGATCACGGCGTCCTCGGGACACGAACCGAGGCAACCGTCGCACTCGATGCAGTTCCCGCAACTCAGGCAGCGCGTGGCCTCGTAGATCGCCTGCTCGGGCGTGAGGCCCTTCACGACCTCCTCGAACCCCTCCATGCGGTCGTCGATCTCCAGCGCCGGCTGCTCACGGCGCGGGTTGTTGCCGAAGTACCACAGGTTCAGGTCGTCGAAGTGCACCATCGGGTGCTTCTCGGGGCGGGCGTCGCGAGCCCGGTTGAGCCACAGGTCGATCTGGCGGGCGGCCTTCTTGCCATGGCCGACGCTCGTCGTCACGGTCCGGGCGGACGGGACGGCGTCGCCGCCCGCGAAGATGCCCGGCACGTCCGACATCATCGTCACCGGATCGACGAGGATCACGTCGTTGTCGAACTTCAGGCCCGGAATCTTGCGCAGGAAGCCGGTCTCGGCGTCCTGCCCGATCGCCAGGATCAGCGTGTCAGCCGACAGTTTCTCGAACTTGCCGGTGCCGACCGCTCCACCCTTGCCGTCGGACTCCATGATCTCGACGGTGATGTCCTCGCCGTCACCGGCGGTGATCGCCCGCAGCCAGTTGGTCTGGACGCCCTCGGCGACCGCGTCGTTGAACTCCTCCTCGTGGGCGGTGACTTCGGCACGCGTCCAGCGGAACACGATCACGGCTTCCTCGGCGCCGAGGCGCTGCGCGGTACGGGCCGCGTCCATCGCGACGTTGCCGGCACCGTACACGACGACACGACGGCCGATCATCGGCTTCTCGATGCCCGCCGTGGCCTTGCGCAGGAACGACACGGCGTCGATCATGCGGTCCGCGTCCATCGATGGGATGTCGATGTGGCGGCTGCGCCCGGCGCCGACGGCCACGAAGCACGCGTCGAAGCCGCCCTCCTTCTGGGCCGCCAGCAGGTCGTCCACCTTGGTGGACAGCTCCAGCGTCACGCCCATGCGGACCAGGCGTGCGATCTCGGCGTCGACGATGTCCCGCGGGAGGCGGTACTCGGGGATGCCGTACGTCATCATGCCGCCCGCCTTCGCGGCGGAGTCACGGACGACGACCTCGTAGCCCAAGCGCGTCAGGTGGTAGGCGCACGACAGACCGGCCGGCCCGGCGCCGACGACCAACACCTTGAAACCGGTGTTGTTGCGCGGATGCTCGAACTCCCAGCCCTTCTCCAGGGCCATGTCGCCGAGGTAGCGCTCCACGGCGTGGATGCCGATCGGCGAATCGAGATCGCCGCGGTTGCACGCCGCCTCGCACGGGTGGTAGCACGCCCGACCGTGGATGGCGGGGAACGGGTTGTCCCGCACGAGCTGGCGCCAGGCCGCCTGCGGATCCAGTTCCTTGGACAGTCGCAGCCACTCCTGGCAGTTCTCGCCGGCCGGGCAGGCCGCGTTGCAGGGTGGCAGCAGGTCGACGTAGACGGGCCGTTGGCTGCGCACCGGACCGGCCCGGAAATCTGTGGTCGCCAGATCGGGAAGATCGGCGATATCCCGTGGTAGTGGTGTCATCATTCGCCTAACTTGTTGAAAGACATGTCGTCGTGGGGAGTCGGCCAAGGCAAGGAGCGTCGTGGCCACGCGTGATGGCGACACTTGTCGGGCGCGCCATCGCGCAACCGGATTTTCATCGTACCGCGCATAAAACTGTTGCGAGGGCG
>WQUE01000072.1 GCA_009785885.1 Actinomycetes bacterium | reverse complement strand
GTGTGTCCGAGAGAGGACTTGAACCTCCATGCCCTATAACGGGCACTAGCACCTCAAGCTAGCGCGTCTACCTATTCCGCCACCCGGACCCACTCGCCTGCACCCGACAAGCGCCCCATCACGATAGCACCCCAGTCCAGCCGACCACCAGCCCGCGGCCGGCTGGTCGATCCATGAGGACGCCCCCAGGCGGTTCAGCGATCGCCCGGGCCGACGGCACGCCGGGCGATGTAGGCGATCGGGATCGCGACGGCCGCCACGATCAGGGCGACCCAGAACAGCCACATCAGGGCACTGACCACGAAGCCGACGACGCGGAACACGATGACCCCCGCGACCACAACCAGGAAGATCTTCAAGAAGCGATCCAACTGCATCTGCACTGCCTCCTCTGCCCCCAGCGTAGCGGGTCCGGACGGGACGGGGCGGACCAGCCCGGCCGGACACCCTCGCCTCACGCCGGTGCCGCCTCCACGACGCCGGGGATGGTGCAGGTCAGCATCGAGGTGCCGTCGCCGCGCGAGTGGACTGTCAGCCGGTCGGTGATCCGGACCACCATGTCCTCCACGTGGCTGATCACGCCGACCTGCCGTCCGCCCACCCGCAAGGCGGCCAACTGCGCCATCACCCGGTCGAGGTTCTCCCCGTCGAGCGAACCGAACCCTTCGTCGACCCACAGCGTGCCCAGTTCGATGCCGCCCGCCTCGGCCGTGACCGCGTCCGACAGGCCGAGGGCCAGCGCCAGCGAGGTCAGGAACGTCTCACCGCCGGACAGGGTGCGGGTGGGGCGCCGCGCGTCGTCCGCATCGTGGTCGATCATCGCGAGGCCGAGCCCCTGACGGCGCGTCCGGCCCTCACGATCGTCGCTGCGCTCCAGTTCGTAGCGGCCGTCGGTCATCGCGATGAGCCGCTGGTTGGCGAGATCCAGCACCTCGTCGAACCGCCTGATGAGCACGAACGTGGGCAACGTCATGGACAGGTCGTTCTGCCCGGACGCGACCCGACGCATCCGCGCCCACGGCCGGCTCTCGGCCTCGCACGCGGCCAGGGCAACCGCCCGGCCCCGCAGGTCGGCCAAGGCCGCCTCCACCGCATGCGCCTGGTGCACAGCGGCGCCGAGCCGCTCGTGGCAGCGCTCCGCCACACCCCGGCACGCCTCGACGCATGCCCGCAGCGGAGCCTCATCCACCGCGAACGCCTCGCCGGCGCCCGCCAGGCCGGCCAGCCGGGCTTCCACCCCCGCCCGGGCTTCGTCGAACGCGGTGAGCGCCTGCGTCCGACGGGCCAACTCGGCGGGTGGCACGAGCGCCGCCCCGACCGCCGCCACGTCCGCGAACCCGAGGCCCGCGAGAAGCGCCGTCACCTCGGCCTCGCGCTGCGCGGCGGCCCGGCGGGCCTCCAGGCCGGCGTTCCCTGCATCCACCAGGGCGTCAAGAACCTCGGCCCGGTCCCGCAAGGACATCGCACGGGCCTCAAAGGAGCCGGCGACCCGCTCCTCGGCGTCCAGCGCAGCACGCTCGGCGGCCAGGGCCGCCTCCCTGGCTGCGAACCCGCCCTCACGGTGGACCAGCGCCGCACGCCGCACGTCCAGGCCGGCGCGCTCCTCGGCCTGCCGAGCCTGTCCCGCGCGCACCTCGGCGGTGATGGCCGCGACCCGCGCGACGGCCCGTTCGGCCGCCTCGACCGCCCCGGCGGCCGCCTCCCGGGAGGCCTCGGCATTCTCACGTGTGACGCCGCCCGCCGCTTGGACGGTCTGCTCCCAGACCGCCTGGAGACCCGCCGCCTCTTCGCGAGCCGTCCCCAGGGCGTGCGCCGCCTCGGCCTCGGCCGCCGCGGACGCGTCCACCGCCGACCGTGTCGCGTGGCCCTCGACCGTCCGGGCGGGCGAGGGATGCTCTGCCGAGCCGCACACCGGGCACGGCTGCCCGTCGATCAGTTCGGACGCCAGGTCGGCCGCCAGGCCGCCCAGCCAGGCCGCGTGGGCGTCCGCGTGCGCCCGCACGGCGTCGCCCAACCGCCCGGCGAGCGCCTCCATCCGCGCCTGGGCGGCCTCGCATCTGTTCGCCAGCGACTCACGCTCGCGCACGCGGTCGAGCGCTGCCTGCGCCTGGTCGCGCGCCACCCGGGCACCGGGCAGCAGCACCGCCGCCGCCTCGGCCGCGGCGAGTTCCGCCATCAGCGCGGCGATGGCCGCATCACCCTCGCGCAGGTTCTCCTCGGCCCTGGCGACCGCCGTGGCCTCGGCGCCGGCCGCCGCGCGGTCCCCGGCCAGGTCCGCCGCCGACGTCTGGTACGCCGACGCCCGGTCCAACCACGCCGCGATCCCCGCCCGGTCCTGCTCACACCGCAGGCGCGCCGCCGTGAGCGCCCGCAACCACGTCCCGACCACCTCCTCGGGGGCGTCCTCACCCGGACGCGGTGGCACATCCACGGCGGCGACCGCCCGGCCGGCCGCCTCGTCCAGGACCCGCTGCGTCGCCACCATCCGGTCACGGGCGTCCCGCCAGCCCCGAATCGGCTGCCGCGCCCGCTCGGCCCGTTCGGCCGCAACGAGGGCCTTCCGCTCAGCCTCCATCGCCTCGGTCCGGTCGGACAGGCGGGTGCGCTCGGCCTGCAACGCCGCCCATTGCGCCGCCAAGGCGTTGCCCTGTTCGGCTTCACGCAGCGTCGCCTCCGCCGACGCCAAGCCCGCTTCGGCCTCGGCCACGGCGTCGCGCTCCGCCCCCACGTGGGACGCCGCCGCCTCGCAGCGCGCGGTCGCGAGCCGATCGGCCATCTCACGGTCCGCCGACGCGACTGCCGCCGCGAAGCGTGCCGCCGGGCCGTCCTCGTCCGCCCCGCCCGGCCAGGACAGCGACGCGAACGTCGCCGCTGCGCCCCGCCACGACGATTCGGCCGTCGCCGCCGCGGTTTCGTGCGCCCGTGCGGACTCGTCGAGCGCGGCGAGCATGTCGTCGTACACCTGGGTACCGAAAACCCTCGTCAGGATGCCCTTGCGTTCCTCCGGTGTGGCGTGGAGGAAACTGGCGAAGTCACCCTGCGGCAGCACAACGGTCTGCGTGAACTGGTCGCACGTCAATCCGATGGCGTCCCGCAGCTCGCGATTGACCTCCTCGACGCGCACGCACACCGGGGTGCCGGCCGAACCCGGCTCGTCGAGCTTCCACAGCCGCGCCTGGGCGTTCTCCGTGACGTCCCCGCCACCCCGCCGGGCCGGCCGGGTGTGGGCCGGGCTGCGGTGCACCCGGTACACGCCGCGCCGCGTCTCCACCTCCAACTCGACCCACGGGATCTCGCCCGGCTCCCGGAACGTCGAGACCAGCCGGGCCTCGTCCGACTCGCGGCCCGAGACCTTGCCGTACAGCGCGAACACGATCGCATCGATCAGGGTGGACTTGCCCGCCCCGGTCGGGCCCTCCAGCAGGAACGGGCCGTCGAGCCCGAGCGTCGTGAAGTCGATCCGCACCGGATCGACGTAGGGGCCGATGTTGGCCAGCCCGAGCCGCAGCACGCGCATCAGACGCCCCTCCCGTCCCGCAACGCTCTCTCGTAGGCGTGCCGCAGCACCGCCTGTTCGGGCGGCGTCGCCGCCGCGCCGGTGACCTGCTCGACGAACAGGTCGGCCACCGCGAGGGGATCGGCGATGTCCCGGGCGACCCCGACCGGGCCCGCCCCGACGGCCTCCAGCGGCACGAAACGGTGTTCGACGACGTGCGGAAACACCCGTCGCAACGTGCCGAGCAGGTTGTCGGGACGCGTCTTCCCCCGCACGGTGATGCGGACCCAGTGGTCACGCTGGGCGGCGTGACCCGGGGACAGGACCTCCTCCAGGGTCCCCTCGATGTCGCTGAGCGGCCGCGGCACGGGCGTCTCGACGAGGTCCACCCGGACGACGCCGTCCGGGGCGATGTCGACGATCGCGACCGACTTGCGGTGGTCCTTCTCGGAGAACGAGAAGGCCAGCGGGGAACCGGCGTAGCGCATGGTCGCCGCCGTCTCACCGACCGCCTGGGGACCGTGAAGGTGGCCGAGCGCCACGTAGTCGAAGCCCGCGAACACCTCGGCGGGGACGACGTCCACACCGCCGATGCGGATGTCCCGCTCGGACTCGCTGATGGACCCGCCCGCGACGAACGCGTGGGCCAGGCAGATCGCCCCCATCCGCGGACCCGTGGCACGGCGCCGCGCCAGATCGTCGCGGGCGGCCTGGAGGATCGGCCGCAGGATCGCCTCGTGCGAGCGCCCCAGGTCAGCCGGCACGACACCGGCGAGGCGCGCCACGTCCGGCCTTGCCAGGTCGGGATCCAGGTACGGCACGGCATACACCAGCAGCCCGGGACGTCCCGCGGCGCCGGGCAGCTCGATGGGGCTGGTCGCGCCCGCCACGGTCGGCTGGATGCGCAACCGGTCGTCGAACCACCGGGAGCCGAAACCGAGCCGCTGAGCCGAGTCGTGGTTGCCGGGGATCAGCACGACCCGCGCATGCCCCGCGATCGCGTCGAGGCCTTCCTCCAGCACGCGGACCGCTTCGACGCCCGGCAGGGCGCGGTCGTAGATGTCGCCCGACACCACGACGGCATCCGCCGCCCGTTCGGCGGCCAACTCGGCCAGCCACGCCAGGAACTTCCGCTGCTCTTCCAGCAGCGGCACGCCGTGGAACGACCGCCCGATGTGCCAGTCGGCCGTGTGGATGATCCGCATACCCCCAAGGGTAGGGGCCGCCACCGACAATTCCAGGTCCCCTCGCGCCGCACGCCGGGTCCCGACTGTGGCTACGCTGGACACAGGGGCGCGCGAACCCCGCGATCTTTCCGCGGTGGACGTGCCCCGGAAGGCAGGTGCCGCATGAGCATGGACACCCTGGAAACCATCTTCGCGCCCGGCATGCGCCATTGGCGTGAGTACCAGGAGTTCCAGAACCACCGCGTCCTCGTCATGCCGGCCCTCGACAAGGGACCCGTGCCCGGCCGCGTGCATGTCGACTACACCACCCGCCAGGTCGTGATCGATCCGGACGTGGCGCCGGTTCCCGCGGCTCCGCCCGCGCCCGCCTGGCATCCTCCGGCGCACGCCGACCGCCCCTGACCACTATCCCGGCCCCACCGGACGGCCCGGGGCCGCGCGCCGAGCCAGTCGCCACGTACCATCGCCGGAGGCGGCGATGAGGCCGAGCGAGACGAGTGCGGTCAGGGCGGCGTGGCAGCCGGCCATCGGCACGCCACTGCGGACGGACAACTCCCCGACCGTCGTGGTCCCCCGTGCCGGGAAGGCCTCGAACACCGCCTGCTGGTCGTGACTCAGCCGATCGAACAGGCGCGCCTGGCCGCGCGTCACGTCCACGTCCGCCACGCCGAGCGGCGCGAGCAAGGCCCACACGTCGTCGGGTCCGGTCACGAGGCTGGCCCGCCCGTCGCGAATCAACTGGTGGGTCCCGACGGACGTCACCGAGTACACGGGCCCCGGCACCGCCATCACGACGCGGTGCAGCAGGTCCGCCCACGCGGCCGAGTTCTTCGCCCCCGAGCGGGCGGCCGCCTCGACCACGACGACACCCGTCGCCAACGCCGCGATCAGGCGGTTACGCGCCAGAAAGCCACGCCGGCTGGGGCTGTGCCCCGGCGGCACCTCCGAGACGACCACGCACTCGCCGCGCAGCCGTTCGAACAGGTCGGCGTTGCCCAGCGGGTAGGCGACATCGAGGCCGCCCGCGTACACCCCGATCGTCGGCCCGCGCGCCGCCAACGCGCCCCGGTGCGCCGCAGCATCGATCCCGTAGGCGCCGCCCGACACGACCGTCCAGACGGGACGGCCGGACGCCCCGCCGGCCAACGCGACCCCGAGGTCGGCGCCGACGCGCTCCCCGTACGAGCTGGACGCCCGTGAACCGACGATCGCCACCGCCTGCGCCGACATCGCCGCCACATCGCCCGGTCCGGTCGCCCACAGGCCGAACGGCACGCCGCCCATGCCGTTCAGCTGGCCGCAACGCGCGAGATCGTCCAGCCGCGTCGGCCACTCGGCATCGCCCGGCACGATGAACCTCAGGCCGTGCGCCCGCGTCCGCTCCACGAGGCACGCCGGATCGAGTTCCCTGGCCCGCCTCGGCCAGACGTCATCGCGGTGGCTGGCCCGCAGGCCGGCCAGCACCGCCGCCGCGCCCTCCCGGGCGAGAAGGCCCGCCAGACGGTCGTCACCAGGATCCACGACGCAGGTCAGCACGGCCCGGGCCAGTCGTTCCTCGTCCCACGTCATGCCGCCACCGCCTGCCAGTCGCCGGCGTGCAGGCCCATCGCCGCCCCCAGATCGTCCGCGGCGACACGGTCGCGCCCGGCCAGATCGGCCAGCGTCCAGGCGAGGCGAATCACCTTGTCGATGCCGCGCGCCGACAGGCGCCCACGCGCGACGGCCTCATCCAGCAGGCGCGTGTCGCCGGGGGACGGCAGCGTCTTGCGGACGACCCCGCCCGGAACCTCCGCGTTCACCGACCAGCCGAGACCGGCCAGACGGCGCCGCGCCCGCGCCCGCGCCTCGGCGACCCGGGCGGCGACGACGACCGTCGTTTCGGGGGACGGATCCAGCGCGGCGGCCAGCCGGGTCTGCGCCGGCAGCAGATGCTGGTGGATGTCGATCCGGTCGAGGACCGGTCCGCTGAGGCGCTGGTTGTAGCGCCGGATGGCCATCGGCGTGCAGCGGCACATCGCGCCGGGCGTACCGGCCTGGCCGCACGGGCACGGGTTCGCGGCGAGCACCAGCTGGAACCGTGCCGGGAACCGGACGATCCCCTGACTGCGGGCGATCGCGATCACCCCGGACTCCAAGGGTGTGCGCAGCGCCTCCATGACGTGCGGGGCGAACTCGGGGGCCTCGTCCAGGAAGAGGACGCCGCGATGGGCGAGCGAGATCGCCCCCGGACGGGCCAGCCGGCTGCCGCCGCCGACCATCGCCGCGAGCGTCGCGTTGTAGTGCGGATCGGCCAGCGGCGGCCGGGTGATCAGCCCGTCGGACAGGTCCTCCCCGGCCAGCGAGTGCAGCGCCGACACCTCCAG
>WQUE01000071.1 GCA_009785885.1 Actinomycetes bacterium | reverse complement strand
ACGCAGCGGTACGCCGGACGGATGATGCGCCGGCCGGAGAAGTTGACCTCCTCGTTGCGGTGGGCCACCCAGCCCACGATCCGGGACATCGCGAACAGCGGCGTGTACAGCTCCGGCGGGATGCCGATCAGCTCGTACAGGAACCCGGAGAAGAAGTCGACGTTCAACGTCACCGGCCCACCGCCCATCTTCACCCGGGACACGACCTCGACCGCCTGCTGACCCACCAGGTCGAGGAACTCGAACTCCCGGGAGCGGCCCTTCTCCTCGGCCAGCATCCGTGCCTGCTCGCGCAACGGCTCCACGCGCGGGTCGGACACCGTGTACACCGCGTGCCCGATACCGTAGATCAGCCCCGTCCCGTCGTACGCCTGCCTGTTCAGCATCCGCTCCAGATAGGTGCGAATCTCGGACGTGTCCTTCCAGTCGGAGATCGCCGCCTTCAGATGCGCGAACTGGTCGGCGACCTTCGCGTTCGCGCCGCCGTGAAGGGGACCCTTCAGCGAACCGATGCCCGCCGCGACCGCCGAGTAGATGTCGGTCATCGAACTGGACACGACGCGCACCGTGAACGCCGAGTTGTTGCCGCCGCCGTGCTCGGCCTGGAGGATCAGGATCAGGTCGAGGACGCGGGCGTCGAGCGGCGTGAAGTCCTTGCGCAGCATGTAGAGGAAGTTCTCCGCGAGCGACAGCTCCGGCTTCGGCAGGCGCACGTGCAGCGGCAGGCCCTGCGTGTGGTGGCGCAGCACGTTGTACGCGTACGCGATGATCACCGGGAACTGGGCGATCAGCGCGATCGACTGCTCCATCGAATGCTCCCGCGACAGGCCCTCCGGGTCGGGGTCGTGCGTGTACAACTCCAGCACGCTGCGGGCCAGGATGTTCATCACGTTGCTGCCGCGCAGCGCCAGGATGCTCATCACGGCGTCGTGCGGCAACGGCATGTTCTCGATGAGCAGCGCACGGAAGCTCGCCAGCTCCTCCGCGTCGGGCAGACTACCCGACAGCAGCAGGTACGCGACCTCCTCGAAGCCGCGCCGGTCGTCGGCGAGTACGCCCGCGACGATGTCCTCGACGTCGTAGCCCCGGTAGAAGAGCCGGCCCGGCACGGGAACGAGCGCCCCGCTGTCGTCGCGGTCGTAGCCGACGACGTTGCCGATACGGGTCAGGCCGACGAGCACGCCCGAGCCGTCGTCGTTGCGCAGGCCGCGCTTGACGCCGTACCGCGCGAACAACTCCGGCGGGATCTTCGCGGTCTGCTTGATCGTGTCGGCCAGCTTGTACGCCAGATAGTTCTGCTGCATGGTCATCTCCTCGCGTCGCGTCGGCCCGGCCACGTGGTGCAGGGCCTCACCGGGGATCGCCGAGCCGGGCGATGATCGCTTCCCCAAACCCCTGCGTGGACACCGCCACGTCGGGCGACGGGGCGAGGTCCGGGGTGGCCACTCCCTCACGGTAGCAGGCGGCCATGGCGCGCGTGATCGCGTCCGCGGAATCCTGCCACCCCAGGTACTCCAGCATCATCACCGCCGACATCAGCAGGGAAGACGGGTTCGCCCGGTTCTGGCCGACGTATTTCGGAGCCGTGCCGTGCGTCGCCTCGAAGGCCGCATGGCCCGTCTCGTAGTTGATGTTGGCCCCCGGCGCGATGCCGATGCCGCCCACCTGCGCCGCCAGCGAATCGGAGATGTAGTCACCGTTCAGGTTCGGGGTGGCGATCACGGAATGCTCGGCGGGACGCCGCAGCGTCGCCTGCAGGAACGCGTCTGCGATCGAGTCCTTCACCGTCAGATCCGGGAACTCCTCGGCGGCCAGCTCGTAGCCCCAAGCGCGGAAGCCGCCCTCGGTGTGCTTCATGATGTTGCCCTTGTGGACGAGCGTCACCGACGGACGGTCGTGCTCCACCGCGTACCGGCATGCCGCGCGCACCAACCGGCGGCTGCCCTCCCGTGAGATCGGCTTGATGCCGAACGCGCTCGAGTCCGGGAACCGCACCTGCGTGACGCCCAGCTCGTCGTGCAGGAACCGGTACAGCTTCGCCGCCTCCTCGCTGCCCGCCGCCCACTCGATGCCCGCATACACGTCCTCGGTGTTCTCCCGGAAGATCACCATGTCGACCTTCCACGGCTCGCGCACGGGCGAGGCGACCCCCTCGAACCACCGCACCGGACGGACGCACGCGTACAGGTCCAACGCCTGGCGCAGCGCCACGTTCAGCGACCGGATGCCACCGCCGACCGGCGTGGTCAGCGGGCCCTTGATCGACACGTGGTACGTCCGGCACGCCTCGAGCGTCGCCTCCGGCAGCCACTCACCGCTCGCCTCGAACGACGCCTCGCCCGCCGGGGCCTCCAGCCATTCGATCCGCCTCCCGGTGCCGTCCAGGGCGGCGTCGACCACCGCCTTCATCACGGGGGTGATCTCCACCCCGATGCCGTCCCCCGTGATACACGGGATCGTGACGACGTCGGGGACGACCAAGGTGCCGTCGGCGGATACGGTGATGGCGCTCATGCGTTCTCCTCATGGGGTTGTTGTTGGGACATCAGGTTCAGGGCCGAGCCCGCGCGGAACCACGCGATCTGGGCCGAGGTGTAGGTGTGGCGGGCAACGATCGTCTCACGGGAGCCATCGGCGTGGACGAGGCCGACGGTCAGCGGCCGGCCGGGCGCGAAGCCGGGCAGGTCCGGCAGGTCGAAACGGTCGTCCTCCAGGATGCGGTCGTAGTCGGCCGGGTCGGCGAACGTGAGCGCCAGCATGCCCTGCTTCTTCAGGTTCGTCTCGTGGATACGGGCGAACGAACGGGCGAGGACGACACCCACGCCAAGATAGCGCGGCTCCATCGCGGCGTGCTCCCGGCTCGATCCCTCGCCGTAGTTGTCGCCGGCGACGATCACGGTCGTCAGGCCCGCGCCCTGCGCGTCGCGGGCCGCCCGGGCGACCGGAACACACGACTTGTTCGTCGCCGGATCGCGGGTCCGGCCGGCCTCGCCGGTGAACGCGTTCACCGCGCCGGACAGCAGGTTGTCGCTGATCCGCGCCAGGTGGCCCCGGTAGGCCAGCCACGGCCCGGCGGGCGAGATGTGGTCGGTCGTGCACTTGCCGGCCACCTTGATCAGCAGCGGGGCGCCGGTGATCGGCCGGCCGTCCCAGGCGGGGAACGGCGCCAGCAAGGCCAGGCGCTGCGAGGCGGGATCGACGGTGATCGGATCGTCGTGGAACTCCGGGGCGACGTAGCCCGAGACGTCGTGGACGAAGCCGCCGGCGGGCAGGTCCGGGCCGGCGGGCGGGGCCAGGTGGACGGCGCGTCCCTCCGGCGTGATCAGGACGTCCGTCAGCGGGTTGACGTCGAGGCGGCCCGCCAGGGCGAACGCGAGCACCATCTCCGGTGAGGCGACGAACGCGTGCGTGCTCGGGTTGCCGTCCAGACGACCCGCGAAGTTCCGGTTGAAGGAGGTCACGACCGAGTTGGGACGGGTGTTGTCGTCGGTGACGCGGCGCCACTGGCCGATGCACGGGCCGCACGCGTCGGCCAGCAGGATCACGCCGAGATCGCGCAGCGGGGCGAGCAGCTCGTCGCGTTCGCCGGTGGTCTCGATGCGCGCCGAGCCGGGGTTGAGGAACAACGGGCAGGCCAGGCGCAACCCCGCCGCGAGCGCCTGCCGCGCGAGGCTCGCGGCCCGCGCCAGGTCCTGGTAGGACGAGTTCGTGCACGACCCGATCAGCGCCGACTCGATCGCGACCGGCCAGCCGGCGTCCCGGGCCTTCGCGGCCAGTTGAGACACGGGCGTGGCCGCGTCCGGGGTGAACGGCCCGTTGACGTGCGGTTCCAGCGTCGACAGGTCGATCTCGACGACCTCGTCGAAGAAGTCGAGCGGATGCGCCTCCACCTCGGGATCGGCCACCAGGTCGTCCCGGATCGCGGCCGCGACATCGGCAACGTCGGACCGGCCCGTCGCCCGCAGGTAGTCGGCCATCGCATCGTCGTACCCGAACAGCGAACTCGTCGCCCCCACCTCGGCGCCCATGTTGCAGATCGTCGCCTTGCCGGTGGCCGACAGGGTCGCGGCGCCCGGACCGAGATACTCGATGATCGCGTTGGTGCCGCCCTTCACGGTCAGCTTCCCGGCCAGGTGCAGGATCACGTCCTTCGCACTGGCCCAGCCGGACAGCCGGCCCGTGAGGACGACGCCGATCAGCCGCGGGGTGAGCAACTCCCACTCCATGCCGGTCATCGCGTCGACCGCGTCGGAACCGCCGACGCCCACGCCGAGCATGCCGAGGCCGCCGGCGTTCGGCGTGTGCGAGTCGGTGCCGATGAGCAGGCCGCCCGGGAACGCGTAGTTCTCCAGCACGACCTGATGGATGATGCCCGCACCGGGCGCCCAGAAGCCCAGGCCGTACTTGTCGGCGGCACGCTGCAGGAAGCCGTACACCTCGGCATTCACGACCCGCGCCTCGGCCAGGTCCGGGCCCACGCCCGCCTGCGCGACGATGAGATGGTCGCAGTGGATCGTCGCCGGAACCGCCGACCGCGTCCGTCCGGCATTCATGAACTGCAACAGGGCCATCTGGGCCGTCGCGTCCTGCATCGCGACCCGGTCGGGCCGGAACGCGGCGAAGTCGGTACCCCGGGCCAGGACGTGCGCCGGCGGCTGGTCGAACCGGTGGGCGTACAGCACCTTCTCGGCGAACGTCATCGGCCGGCCGAGCAGAACCTTGGCGGCACGCACCGCCCCGTGGAACCGCGCGTACGAACGGGTGATCTCCGGTGCGGTCATCGTCCTCTCCATCCATCCTCACGTGTCACCGGGGGTGGCGCGGCACGGGCCAGGCCGGCGCCACGGGACCGTCACGGGGGGTTCTTCCGGGCCGGTCCCGCCTCGCCGTCCGGCGGGGTGTGCCCGCCGTCGCCGTGATTCTTCCGACTCCATTGTCGCAAGCATCGTCGTCCGTCCAAGCGGTGGCCCACAGGGCGACCCTCGGCCGTCGCGCCGGCACCGGGCGGCCCGTCGGCTAGCAGACGGACGCGAGATCGGCGCAGGCCCAATCGTCGGCACCCGGGGGCAGCAAGGCCGGGTCGCAGCGGGCCACGAGGGTCCCCACCCGGCTGCGCAGCCGGGCGGCCTCGGACCCGGCGTCAGGCGGCAGCCGGTGCAGCGCCAGACGGGCGGTGACCAGGTCCCGGGTGAGCGTCCGCGCCGTCTCGTCGGCCCCGAGCACCTCCTCGGCGGCCCGCAGGTAGCCGTAGTCGTGGTTCAGGCGCGCCAGGCCGGGCTCGACGGTCATCGCGTCGTGCACATCCACCTCGGGGTCGATCACGACGG
The DNA here is from genome assembly GCA_009785885.1 of Actinomycetes bacterium. Classification (GTDB taxonomy): domain Bacteria; phylum Actinomycetota; class Actinomycetes; order Propionibacteriales; family Propionibacteriaceae; genus WRGV01. Next base: position 1,722 of record WQUE01000071.1, on the reverse strand, counting down.
CGCCGGCGGCCCTGGCCCACGCGATCTCGTCCACCATCGCCTCGTCGCTTGTCAGGGACGTCGCCCGCAGGACCGACGAGATGACGTCACGGTCCGCGTAGTCGCCGGGCGCGACACCGGGCGGCGAGGCGACCACGACGTACGGCTGCGTCACACCCAGGTGTGTCACGGCCATCTCGACCGGGACGTTCTCGCGGACGCCGCCGTCCACGTACACCTCGTCGCCCAGGGCCACCGGCTTGAACACGCCCGGGATCGCGCACGACGCCCACACCCCGAGCGGCAGGTCGTACGCCACCTCCCCGGCCTCGCCCGGCAGGGGCCGGTTGTCGCGGTCGACGAGACGTCCGTCCTGGCGCATGAAGCGCAGCTGGCCGCTGTTCAGGCCCACCATGGCGATGCGCAGCTCGACGCCCGAGGTGCGCACCCGCTCCTCGCGGAATGTGCTCTCGTACAGCAGCCGCATCACGATCGGGCCGGGCCGGAACATCGACTGCGCGAGGCTCGCCCCGCGCAGCGAGGCGGCGAGCGTCGCCCCCGCCCGGCCGATCTTCGGCAGCACGGACAGGAGTTGCCACGCCTGCGTCACCGACCAGGACGTGCCCCGCGACGGGTCGTCCTCCAGGGCCTGCTGGATCAGCGTGTACGCGTCCTGGCGTTCCCGGGCGCGCGCGGCCGCCCTCGCCCCTGGCGCCGCGGCCTTGGGATCCTGCGCCGCCAGCAGGTCCCGGAAACCACCCGCCTCGGCCCGGACCTGCGTGAACCACGCCTGCTCGACGAACATGTCCTCCGGGCCCGTCATGGCCATCCACGTCCGGTCCAGTTCGGCCAGTGCGGCCGCCTGCCCGGCGGGATCGAGCGACTGGGCGAGCGTCGTCGCGACGATCGAGCCGCCCGACGTGCCCACGATGCGTGTCGGCGCGATGATCTCGTGCCCGTACAGGTACGCCAGCGCCCCCAGCTGGAAGCTCACCCGGGCCCCGCCGCCGGACAGCACCAGGCCTTGGACCGGAGGTGCGAAGGGGCCCCGGCGCAAGAAGTCGAACCAACTGTGCGCGGTCATGTCTCGATCGTAGTGGGCCGCACCAGGTGGGTGCCGACACCCACGGCGCGGGTTCATGCTGAGGCACCCATCGCGGGGACCCCCGGCATCAGCCCTGTGCCCTGTAGGCTGAGCGTGCGGTCTCCCGCCCGCACGTCACGTCGAAGGAGAGCATGGCATGTCCGATGAGGTCATCTTCACCCCCGCTCCCGGTTGGCCGCCGCCCCCGCCCAACTGGACGCCCCCGGCCGGCTGGCGGCCCGACCCGGCCTGGCCGGCCTCACCGCCCGGCTGGTCGTTCTACCGCCGCGCCGACGGCACCAACGCCGCCGTGCCCGCCGGTGGCTGGGAGCCGCCCACACCCCCGACCGGTGGCTGGCCGTCCGCCGACGTGACGCCGCCGGCGCCGACACCGCAAACGTCCGCACCCCCTCCGCCGGCCCCGTCCGCCCCGTGGGCGCCCGCCGCGTCGGCACCCCCGCCCGCACCCGCACCGGCGTCGCCGTGGACCGGCCCCGCCACACCGGCCCCGTGGGCCACACCGGGGGCGCCGGCGGATCCCGCACGTGCCTGGACGGCGCAGGCCGCACCTGCCACGCCCCAGCCCGCCGCCGCCACGCCGTGGACGACCCCCGCGGCCGCGCCGACACCCGACCCGTACGCCAGCCTGCGGGAACCGG
>WQUE01000070.1 GCA_009785885.1 Actinomycetes bacterium | reverse complement strand
GTCGCGCCCACCCCGTTGGGCAGCTGGACGCTGACGGCCAGGTCCATGCCCCTCGGGCAGCCGACCGTCTTGGCGGCGTTGGGCGATTGCGGCGACGAGGAGCGGCCGGTGATGCGAGCCCTGGATCCGCTGTCCGCCGGGCATCTGCCCGTCGGCGACAACGCGCTCACTGTCATCCCGGTCGCCACGTCCGTGCCGGCAGCGCCGGACGACCATTCGTCCGCCTTGGTGACGGTGCGCGCAGACAGCGATCCGGCGCGGGTCGCCGACCTGATCGCCGCGGCACAATCGGGCGGGTACGCGGCGATCGTGTTCGACACCGACAGCGCGTTGACGGCCCAGCTGTTCCTCCTCGGCGCGGTGCCGATGGCCGCCGGAGCGTACCCGGCGATCCCGTGGCTGTACGTCGATGCCGCGACGGCTGACGAGTTGCGGGCGATGGCCGCGGCCGGGAACCCGACCTGGCACGTGCTGCAGCGCAGTGGCGCCGAGTACGTCTACGCGCTCGGCCAGGCGCTGGACGCGTCGGTGGCCGCGCCGTTCGCGGTGGTCGCCGACTCGTCCCACATGGGCACGATCGGGCTGCAGGTGCGCCCGTTCGGCGCTTCGGTCGACGCCTACATCTCGTACATGGCCGTTGCGGGGAGGGGTTCCGCGGGTGGACTCGTGGCGACCCCTTCGACCCAGGAGGCGTACGTGGAGCCTGGCGACTGGGTGGTGGAGGGCGACTTCTATCAGACCGATCCGGTGAGCACGACCGACATGGTCTGGCCGACGATTCCCGTCGTGTCCCGGCCGGTCAGCGTCGCGGCGGGGCAGCGGGCCAGCATCGTGCTGGGCTCGCCGCTGCTGTCCAGCGGCACGAGCCCCGACAACTACACGCAGATCACCTGGGACGGCGCCATGCTGCGGGTGCCCTCCCCGCTGCTGGTCGACAGTTACGGCAATCATCAGGCGTTCGGCTTGTGGGGCCTGGCGGGCGCCGAGAATGTGAACGTGACGCTGACCGACACGACCACCGGCGAGTGGATCGCGATGACCGACGGGTGGGAGATCGACATGGCCGCGACCGAGGTGCACACGTACCGCCTGGCCACCTCGACGACGCACGATGTGACGATCTGGCCGTTCGGTTCGGCGATCAACACGACGTGGACGTGGAAGTCGACCCCGAACACGTCCGGCACGCCGGTGCCTGAGCCGGTGCGGATGGCCTGGTACGAGCTGCCGGGCCTGGACGCGCAGAACCAGGGGGCGGCGTCCCAGCTGGTGGTGCTGCACGTCGGCCAGCAGGACGGTTCGGCGGCGCTGCCGATCGCGAAGGTGACGTTGGCGATGTCCACCGACCGGGGTGCGACGTGGACGGATGTGCCGGTGAAGAAGGCCGCGACGCCGCCCGCCGGTTCGATCGGCGCGGTCGCCGGGGAGGACCTGTACGCCGGGACGATCGAGGCCGCCGTCGGTGGCATCGTGTGGTTGAAGACGTCGGTGACGGGCGGTTCCTCGACCCTGACGCAGACCGTTGCGGACGCATATCCGGTTGTCGCGACCCCGGCGGGCTTCCCGGCCTCCTTGGCGTTCGCGTGCACCGCGCTGCCCGCCGCCCCGCGCATCGATGCGGCCAACGCGACCGTGGTCGCGGGCACGGCCGGTTCGGCGCTGCCCGGTGGGGCGATCACGGTGACGTGGCCGGACGGTTCGACGACGACGACGACGGTGAAGGACGACGGCTCGTGGTCCGTGCGGACGCCGCCGGGCATGGCGTCCGGGGAGGTGTCCGTCACGGTCGCCGATGCGAAGGGACGCACGTCGAAGGCGGCCACGGCCACGCTGGATTCGGTCGTGCCGGCGGCGCCGGTGCTCGCGGTGACGAACGGCTCGGTGGTGTCCGGGACGGCCGAGCCGGGATCGACGGTCACGGTGACCGACGACACGGGCAACGCCGTGTCCGGCTGCGTGGATGTACCGGTGGGGCCGGACGGCACGTTCGCGTGCACGCCGACGCCGCCGGTCGCCCCGGGGGCGACCCTCACCGTGCGGGTGAGCGATCCGGCGGGGAACGTGTCCGCGCGGGCGACCGTGAAGGTTGTCGACCGGACGCTCGCGGTGGCGAATCCGGCGCCGGCGGCGGGGGAGTCCCAGACGGTGGTGGGGACGGGCTGGACGCCCGGCGAGACCGTGACGATCACCCTGGACGGGACGAGCGTCGGCACGGCGAAGGTTGCCGCGGACGGCACGTTCTCGTTGACGTTCACGATGCCGGCGAGCACGGTGAAGGCGCACACGCTGATCGCGTCCGGGTCGGCGTCGTCGAAGGCGTGGGCCGCCGACATCAGCCTGGTGTTCGGCGTCGGCATCCACACCGGCCAGACCGGCGGCGCGGTGACGAACACGCTCCAGGCGGTGAGCGGCGCGGCGGCGTTCCTGCTCGTCGCGGCGAGCTTGAGCCAGATGGTCACCCGGCGCCAGCGCGAGGCGGCACGAGTGTGGGGGAGACCTGGTCGGTTGGGTTGAGTCAGACCTCACGGCGCGCGGAGAGAATTGCCACGCCGCATGCGGCGGCGACGTAGATCGCGTACGCACCTGCGCTCCAGGGGATCGTGCCGGTGTGGGCCAGCACGATCCCGATACCGCCGTCCTCGTGAGGGAATACACGATCCGCCAGCACCAGCGAATTCCAGTTTGGGAGATACGCCAGCAAGCTGCGGGGCAGGCGGGACTCGAGATACATCTCTGCCAAGACGTAGAGGATGACGCCACCCGCCGACGCGGCCAGGCTCCGCGTCGCCGTCGCCACCGTGAACGCGATCAGCGCCCACAGCGTCACGTCCGCACAGGCGACCGCGAACTGGACCAGCGCGTCGAGCGGTGGACCGCTGAGCGAAACGAGTGCATCGAGCACCTCGCCGACCAGCAGGGCGGCCAACGTCACGACGGCGGCTGCGATGACGAGGGCTGCCAGCCGGCTCGCGGTCACCTGGGCTGCCGAGTAGGACGTCACCCGCATACCCCACGTGTTGCACTGCACATCCAGGGTCCCCAACGTGACCGCAACCACAACGAGGGCGAGTTTGCCCAGCATGGCCATCACCAGCAGGGATTGTCGCGCGTAGTAGCCCGGCAATGTGGAGCTTGTGACCATGTCGCCGGCGATGTAGATCAAGTAGGCGAACAGCAATAGCAGCGCAACGAACGCGCCCTGCACGAGGCCGCTGCCGCGGAGCACAAGTGTGTCGGCCGCCCATTGCCTGGTCCAACGCCGCGGGCCATGCGACTCAGCCACAGTCTGCCGCCTCGTCCCAGGCGATGCTCACGGTGCCGTCCCCAGGGCCGACCGCGATGACGATCTGGTACGCGGCTCCGCCGTCCACCGGCCAGTGCGTGCAACCGGACCCCGACACCGGCTGCCGCTGCAACTCCTTGCCGTCGCGCCGCAGCGACACGGTCCCGGCCGCGCTCGTGTCGGGAGCGGTCCAACTGACGGGCAGGGACGCCGCGAGTGGTCGCACCGGATACGACTCGGAGCGTGAGGACGTGAGACTGTAGGTGACGGTCACACTCACCGCCTGGGTCCTGCCCGCGTCACGATAGGCGACGTTTGTGCCGTACGACTCGCTACGGCCACCGACCGGAGCCATCAGCGCGACGAAGGCGACGACGACCGCCGCGACCACAATCCCGGCGACGACAAGACCTCGCTTCACCCCGCTCCTCATGACCGGACCTCTCGTCGCAAGGCGACCCCGACGAGCAGGGCGAGTTCGAAGGCAAGAACCACCGCACCCCAGATCAGCCCCTGACGAACGGAACCCGAACCAGCAAGAACCGTGACTCCGGGCAGGTTCGCCAACTGGGGGAACTGTGCCGGGATGAGTCCTTGGACGTAGGCCATCGGACTCACCCACTGGACCACCCGGCTGGCGCTTGTCGGCAGGAACATCTGGCCCGCGAGCGCGACGTAGCACGCAATGTTCGCAACCGCGACACCGCGTGCGAGGACCGCGACGACGAGCGCCAGGAGACCGGTCATGAAGAGCACCACGAAGGCCAACCCGATTTGCGCGGGGAGATGCCGCATCGTCTCGCCTCCCCATCCGCCGGCCCTGACCAGGCCCATCACGACACCCAGCAGCACCACCGCGAGTACCACGAGCACACTGATCACGGCCAACGCTGCCAGCTTTGTGCCCAGAGTCCGGAGTCGCCCGCCGCTCACCACCATGTTGCCCGCCGTCGAGTAGTCGTCGTCCTTGCCTCCGAGATAGCTTCCGGTGGCCACGGCGGGCAGGATGCCCAGGATCGACATCATCAGGAGCAGGAACAGGCACACCAGGGTGGCCGGGTTCCCGGCGTCCGGCCCGCCCACACCCGATCCGGTGTTCACCGTGTACTGGTAGAAGACGTACGCGAGGACGATCGCGCAGATGCCCGAGCACACCCAGATGAAACGGGTCCTGGTCACCTGGATCAGCTGTGCGCGGATGGCTCTCATCGGGCCGCCTCCCCGGTCACCGACAAGAACACGTCCTCGAGTGTCAGCACGACCGGGGTGACGTACTCCGGGACCACGTCGGCCCGATGGAGGATTTCATGTACCCGGGCCTGCGGCAGTGTCGTCTCCAACTCGACGCCCCGCTGCGCTGTGAGGTGGGCGCCCTCGGTCTCCGCCGACAAGGCCGCGAGAGCCCGTGTGACATCGCCGGACGCAACGCCGATGTGACAGTGGACGATCCGGCTGTCCGGGCTCCAGGTTTCACGGGCCTTGATGACGCCGTCGCTGAGAATGGCGTAGCTTGTCACGATGTCTTGCATCTCGGCCATCGCATGACTCGCCACGAGCACGGACAGGCCTTCGCGTCGCAGATCGCGCAAGAGCTGTTTCAGCCACAACAGTCCGTCGACATCGAGGCCGTTGGTCGGCTCATCCAGGATCATCAGATCGGCGGGCTTGATCAGCAGGGCCATCGCCAGCTGCAGCCGTCGTTTCATGCCGAGAGAGAAAGACCGGGCCGGTTTCGCCCCGGCCGCTGCGAGGTCCACGCGCTCCAACGTTTCGCCGATGTCATTCTTGGCGGGGTCCGGTAGGCCGCCGGCGAGGGCCGCCACCCTCAGATTGTCGCGAGCCGACAGGTGCGGGTACAGGGCGATATTCTCACACAGGTAGGCGATGCGGGAATTCGCCCGGCCAGGTGTTTCCCCGTACACGCGAATCTCGCCGGAGTTTGCGGGTGCAAGGCCCAGAAGAATCTTCAGGAGCGTCGTCTTGCCTGCCCCGTTGCGACCCAGAACGGCGCAGATGTCGCCCGGCACCACGGAGAGGTCCAGGCCGGTGAGGACGGACTTGGCGCCGTACGACTTCCGGACATCCTTCGCCAGGATGGCGCACGTGTGCTCGTGGGAGACTGTTTCGACCCGGTCCACCTGTCACCTCCGCGTAGGCCCATGATGCAATCCTATATCTCTCAACACCTGGCCGCTGCCACAGCGGTGGTCTCTCCGAACAGGATGATTTGCCGGAGAGACCACCGCTCAGGCGGCAATCAGTCAGTTGTATGCGTACGAATAGTCCCAATCGGATACCTTCTGCACGCAGACATTGACCCACTGGGTGCTGGCCCCGAGGCAGAAGTCGGCAGTTCCCTTGATGTAGCTGTATGTCGCCGACTTGTACGGCCAGCTTGCCTTGGCATTGGAGTAACTCCATAACCCATACGAGGCCATCCAGGGATAAGCAGTGTCCCACTGCGTGATGGCCTTGCCGTTGGAGTAGTAGTCAGCCTCTTCCCCAACTCGATAGATCGGTATTCCGGTCCACGACTTGACGAGCGTTTGGTGCGCCGTGTTGTGAGGTCCAGGGCTCGCATGTGCGATCGAGGCGCCGAAAGCCGTGAACGAAAGCATCAGGCTGAGAGCAACAGCCGCCAGCTTGATGAACCTGGGGACGCCGCCCGCGCGAGGCGAGGCCGAGTCGGACATTGATGTCATTGTGCTACCTCCTATAACACATCTGACGGCAGCCCCACCCTGGGGCCGTCATGTGCGCAAGAGGACTGCGGGGGATGCGGGACCGGAGGTGTCTCCCGGCCTCTCGTGTTGTTGCGCCTGATAGAGATGCTACGCCTGGAAGTCGAGAGCGGGGGGGGGGCTCTCGCCAAAGTCGCTAAGAATCATCGTGTAGTGCATCCCCCACAGGCAGGATCGTTCCTCGTGTGCGAGAAGACCGGTGTTGTTCGCGTGGCGGCGGCGTTCCTGCTCGTCGCGGCGAGCTTGAGCCAGATGGTCACCCGGCGGCAGCGCGAGGCGGCACGCCGCTAGCCGACGCACCAGCCCTGAGTTGTCAGCCTTGAGGGAACACCGCCGGTGCGCCCGACAGGGCTGGCAACCCGGCCGTCGGATGGTGCCCAAACAGGTTCCGACGAGGGAAAACCTTGCCGCGATGACCGTCCCGTGCGACGTCGCCACCGGGTTGGCCGGCACCTGCGTTTGGGCGGTGTTCCCCAACCCCAATCTCTGGGTGATATGTTTGCCGAGCGTGTTCACGAAGCCTCACCCGGCGGTTCGTCCGTCGGCGGCCAGGGAGCACGCCGAGAGGAACGGAGGAGAGGGACGGCCGGCGAGTGGAGCTCCCGTTACACTCACCGGTGTGCTGAGAGTCATCGGCGCCACTGGCCCCGGTGCCACGGTGCGGTCCATCACCGTCGGAAGCTGTTGACAACGTTCGCGTGCGATCGTCGTCGCGGCTTTGTCGCTGGCGATGTTGGCGGCCCTGACCAGGTCGCCGCTCGTGAGCCGGCCCCCGCTGACGCCAGTGGGAACCCCGGCCGGCGGCGTGACGGGGTGGTGCCTGCGCCGGCATCCGGACGCAGGCCATGCCGGCGCGGATGATGTCTTAGCCGCGGGTCTGATGGAACCCGTCGCTATCCCCTACCTTTCCCATCTCGAAAAGTTGCCCGGCGTGGTGACGGATGGATCCGGGGCTGTCCGTCGCCGCGCCGGGCGACACCTTTCCTCGGGCCTCGTCGCACGGCCCCGGGCGGGGGTTTCCGGAACCCGATCGGGTGTCACATGTCCGG
>WQUE01000069.1 GCA_009785885.1 Actinomycetes bacterium | reverse complement strand
CGACCCCGACGATCATGGAGTACATCTACGACAAGGCACTCAAGGACGCCGGCGTCCCGGATGACCAGGTGAAGACCAGCGAGATCAAGAACCTGTCCGTCCGGTTGCAGATGCTCACCTCCGGCGGCATCAAGGCCGCCGTGCTGCCGTGGACGCTGCACTCGCTCGCGGTCAGCCAGGGGGCGACGTCGCTGCTCGGCGTCGAGCAGGCGAGCAGCTACTCGTCCACCGTGCTGGCGTTCCGCGACGCGTGGCTGAAAGGCCGGCCCGACACGGACGCCGTGATGGCGGCGCTCATGACCGTGTGGGATGCGGAGGTTGCCAAGATCAACGCCGCGCCCGAGAAGTACCGCACCTTGCTGGCCGCCCAGGCGAAGCTGCCCGCGCCGCTGGACCAGACGTACACCGTCCGCCAGTATCCCACGCATGCGATCCCGGACCAGGCACAATTCGAGGCCGTGGTGACGTGGATGGTGTCCAAGGGCTACATCAAGTCCGCGATTGCCTACGATGACCTGGTGTGGAGCGGCGCGAAGTAGTCCTGGATGGCGGGACTTGAGATCGTGGGCGCCGGCCTGGTCTACCGGGGGGTGGACGGCCGGGAGACCGTCGCGCTCGCCGGCGTCGACCTGACCGTCGACGACGGGGAGTCCGTCTGTCTGATCGGGCCGTCCGGATGCGGCAAGTCGAGCCTGCTGGAACTCATCGCCGGGCTGCGTTCGCCCACATCCGGGACAGTGAGCATCGACGGGCGCCCAGTGGCCGGTCCGCGCCGGGGCACCGGCTACATCCCGCAGGGCGGCGGGCTGCTGCCATGGCGGGACGCACTGGGGAACGCCGCCCTCGGGCTCGTCGTCCAGCACGTGGGCCGCGATGCCCGGGAGGCGGCCGCCCGCGCGGCCCTGGCGACCGTCGGGCTGGGGGACCGGGTCCGCTCGTATCCCGCCGAACTGTCGGGCGGCATGCGCCAGCGTCTCGCGCTGGCCCGATGCCTGGCCGCGGACGCCGACGTGATCCTCGCCGACGAGCCGTTCTCGGCGCTCGACGCGCTCACCCGCGAGCAGATGCAGCAGGTCGTCCTCGACCTGTGGCGCCGCCTCGGCTACACCCAGCTCATGGTGACCCACTCGGTGGAGGAGGCGTGCTGGCTCGGGCAGCGCATCGTCGTGATGACGGCCGGTCCCGGACGGGTGTCGGCGATCGTCGACAACCCCGGCGCGGGGAGCGACGGCTGGCGCTCCTCGCCCGCGTTCGCGGCCCGGTGCGCCCACGTCCGGACGCTGCTGGACGAGGCGACACGTCCGTCGGATCGCGGGGTGGACGCATGAGACGTGTCCTGGGTTACGCCGCGGCGGTCGTCCTGATCGTCGGGACGTGGTGGGGGCTGGCGGTGTGGGTCGGCTCCCCGGCGCTGCCGCGCCCCTGGCCGGCCCTGGTGGCGCTGGTCCGGGCGCTGCCCGCCCTGTGGCCGCACGTGCTCGTCTCGCTGTGGCGCATCCTCGCCGCCATGGCCCTCGGCATGGGCCTGGCGCTGCCGGCCGGCGTGCTCATCGGCCGGTCCCGGGCCGTCGCGACCGTCGCCACGCCACTGATCCATCTGCTGTACCCGATCCCCAAGGTCGTGTTCCTGCCGGTGTTGCTCGTGTTGCTGGGGCTCGGCAACGCGCCGAAGATCGTGCTCATCGCGTTGACCGTGTTCTTCCAGACGCTCGTCAGCGTGCGGGACGCCGTCCGCGTCATCCCGATGCCGTACCTCGCCGCCGTGCGGGCGTTCGGGGCGAACCGCTGGCAGACGGTCTGGCACGTCGTGCTGCCCGCCGCCCTGCCGGGCCTGTTCACGTCCCTGCGGATCAACGTCGGCACCGCCATCGCGATCCTGTTCCTCGCCGAATCCATCGCCGGGGATTCCGGCATCGGCTACTACGTGATGCAGATGTGGGCGATGATCGACTATCCGGCGATGTTCGCCGGCATCATCGCCATGGCGGCGATGGGCGTGGCGATCTACGAGTCGCTGGAACTGATCGAGCACGTCGCCTTGCGCTGGCAGCGGGCCCAGGGGTGAGCGACGGGCCACTCAGCGGAACTCCCAGCCCTGCCGCGGGCTCAGGCAGAGGGGCTTGATGTCGCCGAGACGCTGGCCGAACCGCAGGCAGTTGTCCACGTATTGCCGCGCGCCGTCTTCGACCACGACGACCCGCACCTGGCGCAGTTGCCCCAGGGCGCGGCAGTGGTCGTAGTGGAAGTTCTCGCGCAACCCCTCATCGATCCGTGCGGCCACCAGAGGCGTGTCGGTGTACAGGACGTAACCGCCCGGTTCGGGCGCCAGCAGGCGGAAGCCCCGGTCGGCCCCGACGACACGCCCCACGTGGACTTCGTTGAGCTTCTCCCCGCACTGGTCGGATACGCCGGCCCGCCCGATGAAGTCGAAACAGCACTCGCCCCGGTAGTGCACGACATCACCGAGGGCATACCGGTACAAGCCACCCGAGGTCGTCATGACCACCTCGCCGGTGTCGCCCGGGCGCAGCTCGCCCGGCAGACGCATCTCGCCGTCCGGCGTCCGGAACTCGAAGAAGTGCGCCGTGGTCAGACGCTTGCCGACGCCTTCGAGCGGGATCGTGACGACACCCTCCGTGGCGAGGAGACCCTTGGGTTGCACGTAGACCCCAGGGAACGCTTTCCGTAAGGCGTCGGCCGACGGCCGGGAGTTGCCGTCCGCCCAGCAGCTCACGACCTCGAGGCGCGGCAGGAGCCTGTTCGCGGGCTGGCGCGCATGGTCGAGCAGCAGCAACAGGAAAGTCGGGCTCCAGACGGACACGAACCGGATGTCGGACGCCCGGCGGAGCGCCTCGACGGTGGCGTCCCAGAAATCGTCCATCGGCATGCCCGGAGTCAGGCCCCGAGGCCAGACGAGCCGCGCCGCCACCGCGCGTCCGAGGCTGGGACCGAGATAGTCGGTGTCCTCGGCGAAGCCGATGCGCACCCCGCCGGGGGTGACCTCCTCCGGGGCGCCCGCGGGCGTGAGGCTGAAGTAGGCCTGTCCGTCCTTCAGTCCCGGGAAGTGCGCCGCCAGGTCGGACAGCCAGGCGCGTAGAGCGCCGGCGAACTCTCGGCGCAGGCTGTCCGTGTAGGGGATGAGCTTGCGGGCCGTGGTCGAGCCGCTGGTGGGATGGAGCAACCGGACGGGCTCGCTGGTCAGGACCCCCGGCTCGCCACGCCGGATCGCCTCGATCGCCGGGATGTAGTCCTCGTACGTGGTGACGGGCACGCGCGCCTGGAACTCTGCCACGCTGTCGATGGCGGCGAAGTCGTGGGCGAGCCCGTACGCGGTCCGTTCGTTGCGGCGCAGGATGCGGAGCAGCTTGCGCGCACGGGCGTCCACGATGCCCCCTACCCTGCCTGGTTCAACAGGGTCAGCCCCATGGCCGTCAGGTTCTCCGGGGCGATGAGCGCCAGGCACACCAGCTCGTCGCCCTGTTCGTGACCCGGATTCGCCTCCAGGAAGAACGCGATGTCAGGATCCTGGCGCGCGGTCTCCGGCACCTGCGAGTACTCCGGCTTGACCCGGTCCTTGTCGGGCTTCAGGACGCCGGCGACATACCGGGCGCCGTACCGGGTGGCGAACCCGTCGATGATCGCCGCCTCGGCGGGCGGGGTCGTCGTTCCGCGCCGCGGATAGAACTCCAGGAATGTCATGGGCAGGTACCGGTACGTTTTCCAGCCCTTCGACATCAACAGCCAGTAGGTCCGGCCCTGGAACGAGGCAGCACGCTCGAACGCGTACCCGATCCAGGTGCGGGTGAGGTCGTGGCGGCCCCACGCGGTGTGGTCGACGACCGTGTCACCGGAGAACACGAGTTGGACCGACTGGGAGACTCTTAGCACCGCGAGCGTCGAGAACCCGCCGATCGTCCCTTCCGGGTCCCGCAACAGGATGACGTCGCTCTTCGCAGCGAGGTCGGCCAGGAACGTGTCCCGGTCGAGGTGGTCGTAGTGGCGCGCCATGAGCGCATACATGGTGTCCGTCTGGTCGCCTGTGAGCGACGTCACCGGGACCACACTTCCGCTTAGCATGTCGTCTCCTCGTATCGGTGGTGCCCGGATCGTGCCCGGTCCGTGCGGCTTTGCGCCACGAGCCGGGCGAGCGCCCGCCCGTGCCAGCGGAACGCCAGGTTGAGCGACCACGATAGCGGGTCGCGCGCCCGCGCGCGGATACGCCGGTAGGTGTAGGCCTCGCGCCACCACCGCAGGTACGCGCTCTCCAGGGCGGACGCGCTCATGCGGGCCGGCGCGAACACCGCGTGGGTCTCATCGTACAGACGCAGGTCGTCGGTGAGGATGCGGCCCTGGGCGCGCAGGGTGCGATGCAGCGGCGTCCCGGGGAACGGCGTCAGGATGCCGAACCGCGGCAGGTCGACGCCGATCTCGTCGATCACCGCCAAGGTCTGGTCAAGGCTGTCCGGCGTGTCGTCGTCGAAGCCGGCCACGAAGGTGCCCAGCACCCGGATGCCATGCTCGTGGAGACAGCTCACGGCCGTCTTGAAGCCCGGGACGGCGTTTGTGGTCTTGGCCGCACGAGCCAGGCTGGCCGGCGTCACCGACTCGAAGCCGACCAGCAGCCCGATGCAGCCCGCCCGGGCCAGCGCGTCGAGCAACGGCGGATCGTCGGCCACGTCGAGCGTTGCCAAGCCGCCCCAGCGCAATCGCAGCGGCGCCATCGCGGCGAGCAACTCCAGGGCGTACTCGCGGTCGGCGGTGAAGCTCGGGTCGAGCATGACGACGCGACGGGTCTTCAGCGAGGCCAGCTCGTCGACGACATCGGCGACCGGTCGGGGCAGCGAGCGATGGCGGCAGCGCGCGCCGATTGCGCAGAAGGTGCAACGATGCGGGCAGCCATGGTTGGCGATCACACCGACCGCGCTCATGTACCGCTTGGCGAGCAGGTCGCGTCGTGGCCGGGGGGTGTGCAGGACGACGCGGTCGCCACCGCCCGGGCCGTCGCGTGGCCCCAGATCGTCCTCGTAACGCGCTTGGGGATGGCCGGCGGCGTGGTCGTCCCAGAACCGCGACAGGCAGTGCTCCGCGAACCCGACGACGATGGTGTCCGCGTGGCGCGCGGCCTCGTCGGGCATGAGGGTCGGGTGGATGCCGCCGAGGATGGTGTGGGCGCCGCGCCGCTTCCAGAAGGCCGCCAGTTCGTACGCCCGCGGGGCGCTTGCCGCGACGCATGACACGCCCACGACATCGAAGGAACCCTCCGTGAGTGGCGGCTGGACGCCTTCGTCGACAAGCGTGACGTTCCAGCCGGGCGGCGTGAGGGCGGCCAGGACGGGGAGCGACAGGGGGGCGTACGAGATCGACCGGGTGAACGCGCCGTGCGCCCGGTATGTGGCGTCGCGGGCCAGGATGAACAGCGCCTTCACAGGAGGCCCACCTCCACCATGAACGGGCGTCCGTCGGGTGTGGGATTGCCGGGGAAACCGACGGAGAACAGCCGCGAGCTGTAGGTGACATGGCGGGGGCGGGCGGCCTGGTGGGCCAGCGGGTGGCCCGCGGTCAGGCCGTAGAGCGCGAAGTCGGCGTCAGGCCGCCGGGTCGCCAACGTCCGCAGGAACGTGGCGCCGAGAGCAAGGTGCGTCGGCGCAACGACGACGGCGGCAAGTGTCACGTAGTCGGCCGGCACGCCCTCCTCGGGCAGCCGCGGATAGCCGAAGGCCGTCAGGGGCATTCGACGGGCGAGCCGGTACGGCCGGGCATAGTTGGTCACCACGTACTGCTTGGTGGCGCGCTGATCCCACACCGCCCCGGCCGCCACTACCGTTCCGCCGGTCCGCAGCGAGTAATAGTCGTCGTCGTGAAGGCCTGCCAGTCTGGCGTCGTACGGGGCGCAGGCGAAGCGAGGGAGTTGCCGGCGGTAGAACGCCGCGACCGGCTCGTCCCACCCCTGGACGAGGCTGACGCCGGACGGCAGCTGTGGCGCCAGGCGCGTGCCGTAGATGAAGACGGTGTACGTGCCGAGCGCCGCGTACGGGGGAAGGCCGGCGTGCGGGTGGGTCAGCAGCCGCAGCGCCGGGTCGTTGCCCGAGAGGATCGTCGTGTAGAAGAAGGGTTCGCGGTCCCGGACCGCATCGCCGAGCCACTGATACGCCAGCGGGAGGGCCACCATGGCGTCCCGGTGGCCGCGAGCCCGCTTAAGGGCGGTGAGATACGCGCCCGTCGCCGCCCGCCCGTTGAACCATTCCCGGCGCAGCACGCACGCGCCCATGCCGGCGAGCGTGCCGGTGTCCGTGTCGTGGCACACCGCGATGACGACCTCATCCCCATCGGCCGCGAGCGACTCGGCGACGGTTGGTCCGCGGCGGAAGTGGACGGCGATGTCGCCAGGAAAGCCTTGTTCGTCGAACAGGGCGGCGATCGCCGGCTCGTCGGGCGGGGTCGCAGCCCGCACCTCGTATCGGCCGAGCCGGCGCGGCTCACTTGGGGAGTTCATCGAGGTTCCCCGCCAAGGGCACGTGCATCTTCTGGTCGATCTCCTCGCCCAGGCGCAGGTTCATCAGCCAGTACACCCACCAGTGCGGCAGACCGGAACGTTTCAGCGCGGCCAGCCCACGGCTGGCGACGTGGCCGGTGCGGGCGAACTCGCGGCGGGCGGACCGGCATCGCTCGCTCATCCGTTCCGGGCTCATCGTCGCGGGCCGGAATGCCAAGTCCCCGTAGTGGTAGGAACGCTCGAGCCACCACCGGTCGTACAGCAGGCGGCCCTCGCTCCTCATCCGCGCGTACGTCGGCGTGCCCGGGTAGGGCAGCAGGTGGTTGAACGCGGCGGTGTAGAACTTGTGGCGCAGGGAGAACTCGACCGTGTCGGCGAACGCCCGGTCGTCGTCGTAGTCGAACCCGAACACGAAGGTGGCGTAGATGCCGAGACCGGCGTCGTGGATGCGTCGGACCAGTTCGTCGCGCTCCCCGAGCGCCTCCTCCCAGGACTTGCCCATCTGGTCCAGGTTCGCGGCGTTCAGCGATTCGAAACCGATGAGGATGATGCGGCACCCTGAGCGGTACATCTGCTCCAGCAGGGCCGTGTCGCGCGCCATCGTCAGGGTGCCCTGTCCGGCCCAGGTGAGGCCGAGCGGTTCGATCGCCTTCATCCAGC
>WQUE01000068.1 GCA_009785885.1 Actinomycetes bacterium | reverse complement strand
GTACGCCACCAGGGACTTGAACCCTGAACCCGCAGATTAAGAGTCTGCTGCTCTGCCAGTTGAGCTAGTGGCGCAAGAGCATCCGCTACTCTACCGTGCGGGACCAAAGCAGGGGAAATCGGCGGTCGCGAGAGGACGCGCACGCCGCCGGCCCTCATCGTGTCACGGCCACGTCCGGCGCGGCAAGGCGTCTCTGGAACGTGGCCGCAACGCCCTCGTCCCGGAAGCCCAGGGTGTCGTTGATGGCCAGCATGGGGGCGTTCTCGGCCGCATTGCCGGTGTGGATGCGCCGCACGTCGGGACGGACTCGCGCCAGGGTGCGCAGGTTCGCCAGCTTGACCCGCATGCCCAGCCGGTGGCCGCGGTGGCCGGCCAGCACCAGGGTCATGCCCTGCATGGCCGCATCGAGCCCCCGGGGGTGGCCGGCCAGGTCACTCGAGGCGACGAGCCGTCCGGACGCGACGTGCTCGGCTGCCGTGACGATCAGGGTCAAGCCCTGCCGTCGGACACTGTCCAGGTGCGCCCTCAGCCGGTCTGCGTCCCACGGCTCGGTCTCCACCGCGATGCCGGCCATCGGCGCCGCCGCCAGGAACTCGGCGACGAGGTCCGCGTAACGCCCGTGCCACTCCGTCGGGATGCCATCGACCCAGGTGTGCAGCTCATAGCCGACGAGCGGGGCCGCTACCTGCGCCTCGGCCCGGGCCAGGGCATCCGCTCCCACCGGCACGTCCAGGACGGTCAGCCGCTCCACCTGTTCCAGCCGGTAACCCCGGTCACGGGCCAGCGCCACGCCCGGCAGGTCGCCCGCGAGCGTGCCCCCTTCGGGCGCGGACAGCACCGGGCCGCCCTCAAGCGGCACGCCGGCGTCGATATACGTGAGCAACGTGGTCCGACCCGCCTGCAACGCCGTCGCCTCGGCCCAGTCCAGGAGCCGCCCGCCCAGCCCGCCGCGACGCCAGCCCGGGTCGACGACGAGCATCAGGTCGGCCAGGTGGGTGTTGCCGGACGTGGGCAGCTCAAGACGCGCCATACCGACCACCCTGGTGGGCGCGTCGACGTGGGTGGCGACAACCCAGCGCTTCCGGCTGTACCGGCAGTCCGCCCACTCCCCCGCCAACTGGTGCTCCGTCCGCGCCAAGTCGGCCTGCCCGAAAACGGCCAGCTTGTCCGCCCGTTCGACATCGGCCATGCCCGCAAGCATCCACGCGGCGGGCCCAGCCAGGTCTGCCCCCGATGGCACCTCGATCAGCCGGAACTCCGCGTCCACGGCCTCATGCTACTTCGGGCCACGCCGACCGCGGGTACGACGAAAGCGACGCCGCCCGTAAGGCGTGTACCGTCTACCCACCCCCAGGAGACGTGCCACAGGCGGCGCCGCTTTCGTATCAATGTTAGCGACTGCATGCCTGTGAATCAACCACTTGGCCCAACTTGTTGCCCGGATCCTGGCGAAGTTCGCTCGCCTCTGCGCTGACCAGCGCATTGTTTCCGGTCAATTCGGATACGACGGACAAATCTGCCATTACGACGAGCAAGACCGAATGATTCGTTTTCATGCACCAGACCATGCGCGGGTTGATTCGGCGGCCCATCGGCCCACGGCACGAAGTCCCCGTCCGGCGGCCCCGGGGCGAATCGAACGCCCGACACATGGTTTAGGAAACCACTGCTCTATCCCCTGAGCTACGGGGCCTCGCGCGCGGCTCGCGCGCAGACCAACGTCAGCCTAGCCGCCCGGCACCCCCTGCCGCCAGCGCCGGCCCTCCCACCCGCCATTGGCAAGGAACAATGATGAACGGGGGTGAGCCCATGGCCCACCCCCGTCCGAGTCGGACGCGGCCGCCGGCTCACTCGCCGAGCGTCACCGAACCTCCGGCCGCCTCAATCTTGGCCTTCGCCGCCGCCGAACAGGCATCGACCGTGAGGTCGAGCTTCACGGCGAGGTCGCCGTCACCGAGCACCTTGACGAGACGTCCGGCCCGGACGGCACCCAGTTCGACCAGGTCGTCCACCCCCACGGTTCCGCCCTGCGGGAACAAGGCCGCGAGCTTGACCAGGTTGACCGGCTGGTACGCCACCCGGAACGGATTGGAGAAGCCACGAAGCTTCGGCATCTGCATGTGGATCGGCATCTGGCCGCCCTCGAAGTTCGCGGGCACGTTCTTGCGCGCGCCGCTACCCTTCGTGCCGCGGCCGGCCGTCTTGCCGCCATGCCCGCCCTCGCCGCGTCCAACGCGGGTCTTCGGGGTGTGGGCCCCGGGAGCCGGCCGCAGATGATGCGCCTTGAGCGTCATCTCACTTCACCTCTTCCACACTGACCAGGTGGGATACAGCCTTGGCCATGCCGCGGATACTGGGCACGTCCTCCTGCACCACCTCGTCGCCGATCTTCTTCAGGCCGAGCGCACGGAGCGTCGCCCGGGCGGCCGGCTTCTCGCCGATCGCGGACTTGCACTGCTTGACAACGATCTGGCTCACTTGGTCGCCTCCTCGCGTTGCGCCCGCAGGATCGCCGCCGGCACGACATCCTCGATCGGCAGGCCCCGCCGCTTGGCGATCGCCGCCGGCTCCTCCAAGTGCTGCAGAGCCGCAACCGTGGCGTACACCACGTTGATCGCGTTGGCCGAACCAAGCGACTTCGCGAGCACGTCCTGCACGCCCGCGCACTCCAGGACGGCGCGGGCCGAGCCGCCGGCGATCACGCCGGTGCCGGGCGCCGCCGGACGGAGCATCACGACACCGGCCGCCTTCTCGCCCTGGACGGGATGCGGGATGGTCCGCTGCACCAGCGGCACCGTGAAGAAGTGCTTCTTGGCCTCCTCGACACCCTTCGCGATCGCGGTGGGCACCTCCTTGGCCTTGCCGTAGCCGACTCCGACCATGCCTTCGCCGTCGCCGACGACGACCAGCGCGGTGAAGCTGAACCGGCGCCCGCCCTTCACGACCTTCGCGACGCGGTTGATCGCCACGACACGCTCCAGGTACTGGCTCTTCTCGCGCTCGCCGCCCTGCGACTGCTGGCCGCCACGGCGGTCGTCCCGGCCGCGGCGCTCACCGCCGGTCCCGGACGGGGCCCCCCGGCGCTGTGATCCACTCATGCGTAGTTCCCTTTCCTCGTCCGAGTCACAGGCTCAAGCCTGCCGCGCGGGCCGCGTCGGCGAGCGCCGCGATCCGTCCGTGGTACTGATGACCGGCCCGGTCGAACACGACCTGGTCGATGCCCTTGTCCTTCGCACGCTGGGCGATCCGCTCCCCCACCTTCGCGGCCAGGGCGCTCTTGTCGCCCGCAGCGGCGCGCAGGTCGGCCTCCATCGTGGACGCCGAGACGAGCGTGCGGCCCACCGTATCGTCGATGACCTGCACCAGCGTGTGCTTGGCGGTCTTCGTCACGACCAGGCGGGGACGCTCCGGCGTGCCGGCGATGCGCTTCCGGCCGCGCAACTGGCGGCGCACCCGCGAAGCCTCGCGTGGCGCCAGATTCTTGCGCACTGTCAATGAGATTGCCATGACTACTTGCCAGCCTTTCCAACCTTGCGGCGCACGCGCTCGCCCGAATAGCGCACACCCTTGCCCTTGTACGGCTCGGGCTTGCGGATCTTGCGGATGTTGGCCGCAAGCTCGCCCACCTGTTCCTTGTCGATCCCGTGGATCGTGAACCGGGTGTTCGACTCGACGGTGAACGTGATGCCCTCGGGCGCGTCCACGAACACCGGGTGCGAGAAGCCGAGGGCGAACTCCAGCCGGTCCGGGCCCTTCGCCATCACGCGGTAACCCACGCCGACGATTTCAAGCTGGCGATCGTACCCGTTCGTGACGCCGGTCACCATGTTCGCGACGAGCGTACGGGACAGGCCGTGCAGCGACTTGCTGCGGCGCTCATCGTCCGGACGCGAGACGACCAACTGGTCGCCCTCCTGCGCGATCGTGATCGGCTCGGCGAGCGTGCGCTCCAGCGTGCCCTTCGGGCCCTTGACGCTCACGTGACGCCCATCGATCGTCACGGCGACGCCGGCGGGAACAGCGATCGGAAGTCTGCCGATTCGTGACATCTTGGTCTCCTTCCGTCCTCACCACACGTAGGCGAGGACTTCGCCGCCCACGGATTGCTCATGTGCCTGCTTGTCGGTCATCAGCCCCTGCGAGGTGGAGATGATCGCGATACCCATGCCGCCCAGCACGCGCGGCAGCGCCGTCGACTTCGCGTACACGCGCAAGCCCGGCTTGCTGATGCGCCGCAGCCCCGCGATGGAGCGTTCGCGCTGCATCCCGAACTTCAAGGTGATGGTCAGCGTCTTGCCGACCTCACCCTCGCGGGGCTCACGGACCGTGTAGTCCGCGATGTAGCCCTCCCGCTTCAGGATCTCGGCGATGCCGGCCTTCATCTTGCTGTGCGGCATGCTCGTCTGGTCGTGATACGCCTGGTTGGCGTTGCGCAGACGTGTCAGCATGTCCGCGATCGGATCGGTCATTGTCATGGCTTATCAGCCTCTTTCTCACGGCGGTTTCCGCGCCCGGTGGGCTATGGACCTGCAGTGTCGTCGGATCGTGTGCGCCACTGGTGCGCACCCGGTGAAGCTATGGAGTTGGGAGGGTGCCGCGCTTGGCGGCGAGGGTTCACCAGCTGGACTTCGTCACGCCGGGCAGGTCGCCAGCGTGCGCCAGCTCGCGCAGGCAGATGCGGCACAGGCCGAACTTGCGGTAGACCGACTTGGGCCGGCCACACCGCTGGCAACGCGTGTAGGCGCGCACCTCGAACTTCGGCTTGCGGGCCTGCTTCACCTTCAGAGCAGTCTTCGCCATCTCGATCTCCTACTTCCTCTTGCCCGGCTTGCCGGTGTGCCGCACGCGCTTGACCACCTTGGCGTCGTCCACGGCCTTGAACGGGAAGCCCAGTTCCTTCAGCAGGAACCGGCCATGCACGTCGTCGGTTGCCGTCGTCACGAACGTGATGTCCATGCCGCGGGTCCGGTCGATCTTGTCCTGGTCGATCTCCAGGAACATGACCTGCTCGGACAAGCCGAATGTGTAGTTGCCGTGCCCGTCGAACTGGTTCGAGTTCAGGCCCCGGAAGTCACGGATGCGCGGCAGGGCCAGCGTCAGCAGCCGGTCCGCGAACTCCCACATGCGATCGCCGCGCAGCGTCACGTGCGCCCCGATCGTCTGCCCCTCGCGCAGCTTGAACTGGGCGATGGACTTGCGAGCCTTCGTCACCGTCGGCTTCTGGCCGGTGATCACCGTCAGGTCGCGGATCGCGCCATCGAGGATCTTCGAGTCGCGGGCCGCCTCGCCGACACCCATGTTCACGACGATCTTCGACAGGCCCGGGACCTGCATCGGGTTCGAGTAGTTGAACTCCTTCTGCAGGGCCGGCATGATCTCGTCGCGGTAGCGTTGCTTCAGCCGGGGCGTGGCCCCGGACGCGGCCTTCGCGGACTCCGCCACCTCGAGGGCGGCCTTGGCCTCCGCCTTCGGTGCCTTGGTGGCCTTCGTCGCTGTCGACTGGGTACTCATCGGATCTCCTTCCCGGTCTTGCGCGCGACGCGCGTACCACGGGTCCCGGCATACGTCGAACCGTCCGGACGGGTCTTCGTCGCCTCGGCGCGCTCGCTGCCGACCCGGGTCACCACACGGTCACCCTTGTCGTTGCGCACGACCGGCTGGACGTTCGACGCGTCGATCGGCGCCTCGGAACTGATCAGGCCACCCTTGATCGTGCGGCCCGTCCGCGGGTCGTAGCGGTCCTTCACGTTGCGACGGATCAGGTTGACGCCGCTGACCTTGACCTTCCCGGTTTCGGGATAGATCGCCAGCACGTCGCCGACCACGCCCTTGTCATCGCCCGCGATCACCTTCACGGAGTCGCCCTTGCGGATTCGGAAACCGGCCATGTCAGATCACCTCCGGCGCCAGGGACACGATGCGCATGTACTTCTTCTCGCGCAACTCACGGGCGACCGGCCCGAAGATGCGCGTGCCGCGCGGCTCCCCGTCGGGACGCACGATCACGGCGGCGTTGTCGTCGAAGCGGATGTAGGAGCCGTCCACGCGGCGATGCTCCTTGGAGGTGCGCACCACGACGGCCCGCACGACCTCGCCCTTCTTCACGTTGCCGCCCGGGATGGCGTCCTTCACGGCGCACACGATCGTGTCGCCGAGATAGGCGTAGCGCCGCTTCGAGCCGCCGAGCACCCGGATGCACAAGAGTTCCTTGGCACCCGTGTTGTCGGCGACCTTCAGCCGGGTCTCCTGTTGGATCATGTCTTCTCCTTGCCCCGCCGGTTCCGATTCGCTCGGCCTGGCGGAACTTGTTGGTGGACTCCTGGTCACCCAGGGGTTGGGCCGGCGCTGGTCGCCCCGGCCATGGTCTTGGGTTTACTTGGCCTTCTCGAGGATCGACACGATCCGCCACCGCTTCGCGGAGGACATCGGCCGGGTCTCCATGATCTGCACGCGGTCGCCGACGCCGGCCTCATTGGCCTCATCGTGGGCCTTCAGCCGGATCGACTTCGTCATGACCTTGCCGTACAGCGGGTGCTTCACCCGGTCCTCGACCTTGACCACGACCGTCTTGTCCATCTTGTCGGACACGACGTATCCCTCACGGACCTTGCGTCCGGCGCGCTGGGCGGTGTCGCTCATACGGCTTTCTCCTCTTCCTTGTCAGGATCGACGACGATGCCCAGGGTGCGTTCCTGGATGATCGTGTAGATCCGCGCGATGTCCTTGCGCACCGCGCGCAGCCGGGCGTTGTTCTCCAGTTGGCCCGTGGCCGCCTGGAAACGCAACCCGAACAGCTCCTGCTTGAGCGTGACCACCTGCTCGTCGAGTTCCTTGCGGGACAGCCCCCGCAGTTCGGTGGCCGAGGCAGACTTGTTCTTGGCCATGTCAGATCTCACCCACTTCCCGCTTGATGAAGCGCGCCTTGAACGGCAGCTTGTGGATCGCCAGACGGATGGCCTCGCGGGCCACGTCCTCCGGCACGCCGGCCAGCTCGAACAACACGCGACCCGGCTTGATGTTGGCAATCCACCACTCGGGGCTGCCCTTGCCGGAACCCATCCTGGACTCCGCCGGGTGCTTCGTCATCGGACGGTCCGGGTACACGTTGATCCAGACCTTGCCGCCACGGCGGATGTAACGCGTCATGGCGATACGGGCCGCCTCGATCTGGCGGTTCGTCAGGTAGCTCGGCTCCAGGGCCTGGATGCCGTACTCACCGAAGGCGAGACGCGTACCACCCTTGGCCATGCCTGTGCGCGACGGGTGGTGTTGCTTGCGGTGCTTCACACGACGAGGAATCAACATGTCTCACGCTCCTGCGTTCTCAGTCAGCGCAGCGCCCGCCTGTTCGGCGGCGGCGGCCTGATCGGCGGCCTGCTGGCGGCGTCCGCCCCGGACCGGACGGTCGGGACGGTCGCCCCGGGCCGGACGACGGCGCTCGGGGCGCGGACGTCCCGGTGCGGCCGCGTCGCGGGCGGCCTTCTGGGCGGCGCGTTCCGCCCGGTTGCCCGAGATGTCGCCCTTGTAGATCCACACCTTGACGCCGATGCGTCCGAACGTGGTCTTGGCCTCGTGGAAGCCGTAGTCGATGTCGGCCCGCAGCGTGTGCAGCGGCACCCGGCCGTCGCGGTAGCCCTCGGCCCGGCTCATCTCGGCGCCGCCGAGACGTCCGGAGCAGCGGATCCGCACACCCTGGGCGCCGGCACGCATCGCCGTCTGCTGGGCCTTGCGCATCGCGCGGCGGAACGCCACGCGGGCGCCCAGCTGCTCGGCGACGCCCTGCGCGACGAGCTGCGCGTCGATCTCGGGGTTCTTCACCTCGAGGATGTTCAGCTGCACCTGCTTGCCCGTCAGCTTCTCCAGCTCGGCGCGCACCCGCTCCGCCTCGGCGCCGTTGCGGCCGATGACGATGCCCGGGCGGGCGGCGTACAGGTAGATCGTGACGCGCTCACTGCGGCGCTCGACCTCGATGGAGCTGATGCCGGCACGCTCCAGGGTCTTCGTCAGGTAGCGACGGATCTTGTCATCCTCGCCGACCAGCGCCGCATACTGCTTCTCGGCGTACCAACGCGCCCTGTGGTCCGTGCTGATGCCGAGCCGGAAGCCGTTCGGGTTGATCTTCTGTCCCACGCTCAGGCCTCCTTCTCACTCGTGTTCTGCTCGGACGCGGCCTTGCCGGCGCCCTTGCCCTTGGCGGGCTTCTTGTCGGTGGGTTTCTTGGTGTCGGACACCTTGGATGCCACGGCCTTCGCCGCGGAAGCCTTCGGAGCCGGTGCCTCCTCGCGGGGTTCCACCACGATCGTGATGTGCGAGCCACGCTTCAGGATGCGGCTGGCCTGGCCCTTCGCGCGGGCCCGGATGCGGCGCAACGTCACACCCTCGTCGACGAACGCCCGCGTGATCACGAGCTCCTCGGCGGCAAGGCCCTCGTTCTCCTCGGCGTTCTGAATCGCCGACTCGACGACCTTGCGCACCAGTTCGCCGGCGGCCTGCGGCGCGTACTGCAGCACCGGCAGGGCAGCCTGCGCGTTCATGCCGCGCACCAGATCGACGACGCGGCGCACCTTGGTGGCGCTCACCGGCACGTAGCGGGCGACCGCGAACGCTCCGGGGCGTGTCCCCAGCAGCCGGGTCCGCCGCGCGGACGGCCTGTTCTCTTCGTTCCTCATATCCGACTTCGTCCCTTATCCTCGAGGCTCATCAGCGCCGCCGCGCCTTCTTGTCGTCCTTCACGTGGCCACGGAATGTCCGCGTCGGGGCGAACTCCCCGAGCTTGTGGCCGATCATGGACTCGGTGATGAACACCGGCACGTGCTTGCGCCCGTCATGGACTGCGATGGTGTGGCCGAGCATGTCGGGCACCACCATGGAGCGGCGCGACCACGTCCTGATGACGTTGTGCGTCCCCGCCTCGTTCTGGGCATCGACCTTCTTGGCCAGGTGGCCGTCCACGAACGGGCCCTTCTTCAGACTGCGTGGCATATTCGCGCACTCACCCTCTCACTCAGCGCTTCTTGCCGGACTTGCGGCGGCGGATGATCATCTTGCTGGAGGCCTTGTTCTTGTCGCGTGTGCGGCCCTCCGGCTTGCCCCACGGGCTCACCGGGTGACGGCCGCCGGACGTCCGGCCCTCGCCACCGCCGTGCGGGTGGTCGATCGGGTTCATGACGACACCCCGCACGGTCGGGCGGACACCCTTCCAGCGCATGCGGCCGGCCTTCCCCCAGTTGATGTTCGACTGTTCGGCGTTGCCGACGGCCCCGATCGTCGCCCGGCAGCGGACGTCCACCATGCGCATCTCGCCCGAGGGCATACGCAGCGTGGCGTAGCGGCCCTCACGCGCGATCAGCTGGATCGACGCGCCGGCCGAACGTCCGAGCTTCGCACCCCCGCCCGGGCGGAGTTCGACGGCGTGCACCGTCGTGCCGACCGGGATGTTGCGCAGCGGCAGGTTGTTGCCGGGCTTGATGTCGGCCTCGACACCGCTTTCGACCTTCGCCCCCTGCACCAGGCCCGACGGGGCGATGATGTAGCGCTTCTCCCCGTCGGTGTAGTGGAGCAGGGCGATTCGGGCGGTGCGGTTCGGGTCGTACTCGATGTGCGCCACGACGGCGTCGATCCCGTCCTTGTCGTAGCGGCGGAAGTCGATCAACCGGTAGGCCTGCTTGTGGCCGCCGCCGATGTGACGCGTCGTGATGCGGCCCTGGTTGTTGCGCCCGCCCGTCTTGGTCTTCGGAACCAGCAGCGACTTCTCGGGCGTGGTGCGTGTCACCTCGGCGAAGTCCGACACGCTCGAGCCACGACGACCCGGCGTGGTCGGCTTGTACTTGCGGATAGCCATCGTTTATTCCTTCGCTTCCCGATCAGGCCGCCGGAGCGGTGAAGAGGTCGATGCGCTGGCCTGGGGCCACGCTGACGATCGCACGCTTGCGGTCGGGACGCTTGCCCCAGCCGTACTTGGTGCGGCGCCGCTTGCCCAGGCGGTTCAACGTATTGACGCTGACGACCTTGACGCCGAACACCTGCTCGACCGCGATCTTGATCTGCGTCTTGTTCGCCCGCGGGTCCACGAGGAACGTGTACTTGTTCTGATCCAGCAGGTTGTAGCTCTTCTCGCTGGCGACCGGCGCCAACAGGATGTCGCGCGGATCGGGAATCCTCACGTCGCTCACTTGTCATCCTCCTCGTCGGCGCCCGCGTCACCGTGCGCGCCGGCGAACCCGGCCGCCTCCGCGGCTTCCACACTGTCGAACCACACCTCGGCCACCGTGCGCGAATAGTACGGCGACTCGGGCGTGTGGTACTTCATCGAATCGGCGTTGCCCTTGATGTCGAAGCCCTCCGGCACGTCCTCACCCACGTAGGAGTGCGGCCCGTACGGATGCTCGTCGACCTTCGCCTGGGCGACCTCGTCGGTCTCCGTCTCGGCGGACGCCAACTTCTCGGCCTTCTTGGCCGCCTTCGCCTCGGCCTCTTCCGGGGACATGGCGGCCTTCGGGGCCTTCTTCGGGGCCTTCGCCTTCGGTTCAGCCTCCGCGGCTTCCACCGGTTCGTCCGCCGCAACCTCGGCCTTGGCGGCCTTCTTCGGGGCCTTCGCCTCCGGTTCAGCCTCCGCGGCCTCCACCGGTTCGTCCGCCGCAACCTCGGCCTTGGCGGCCTTCTTGCCGGCCTTCACCTCCGCGACCTCGACGACCGGATCGGCCTCGGCCCCCTCCGCGGCGTCCACCGGCGTGCCGACGAAGTCCTCCAGCGCCGCCTTGGTGAACACGACCACATCGGAGCAGACCACGTCGTACGCGTTCAGCTGGTCGGCCGCGATCACGTGCACATCGGGCAGATTGCGGGCCGACATCCAGCCGATGAAGTCGCCCCGGTCGAGCACGACCAGCTTGTTGCGGTGTTCCTGCACGCACGCCAAGGCCGCGACGGCCTTCCGCGTCGAGGGCACCTCGCCGGCGACGAACGATTCGAGGACGACGATGCGATCCTCGCGGGCCCGGTCGGACAGCACACCGAACAGGGCCGCGGCGATCATCTTCTTGGGCGTCCGCTGGGCATAGCTGCGCGGCTGCGGGCCGTGCACGACGGCGCCGCCCTTCCACTGCGGGGCGCGGCGGCTGCCCTGGCGGGCCCGGCCCGTGCCCTTCTGGCGCCACGGCTTCGCGCCGCCGCCGGACACCTGGGCCCGCGTCTTCGTGGCGTGCGTCCCCTGCCGGGCCGCGGCCAGCTGCGCGTTCACGACCTGGTGGATCAGCGGAACATTCGTCTGCACGTCGAACAGGTCGCCCGGCAGATCGATCTTCGCACCCGGTGCGCCGTCGGCCGTGAGCGCCGTCACCGTCTTCGTCTCGTTCATGCCAGATCACCCTTCTTCACGGCGTTGCGGACCACCACGAGGGAGCCGTTCGCACCGGGGACGGCCCCGCGCACGATCAACAGCCCGCGCTCGGCGTCGACCGCGTGCACGATGAGGTTCTGCACGGTCTGGCGCACCGCGCCCATCCGGCCGGCCATGCGCATGCCCTTGAACACGTGGCCCGGCGTGGCGCAGGCGCCGATCGAGCCGGGCGCGCGGTGCTTGCGGTGGACGCCGTGCGTCGTCCGCAGACCGCCGAAGCCGTGACGCTTCACGACGCCCGCCGTGCCCTTGCCCTTGGTCACGCCGATCACATCGACGTACTCGGCCGGAGCGAACGTGCCCTCGACCGTGAGCTCCTGGCCAAGCGTGTACTCGCTGGCGTCCGTCGTGCGCAGCTCCAACAGGTGCTTGCGCGGGGTCACGTCGGCGCGCTCGAAGTGGCCGAGCGCCGGCTTCGTCACGGCCTTGGCCCGGACCCGGCCGAAGCCGAGCTGGACGGCCGCGTAACCGTCGACGTCCGGCGTGCGCACCTGCGTCACCACGCAGGGGCCCGCCTGGATCACCGTCACGGGGACGACGCGGTTGGCCTCGTCCCACACCTGCGTCATGCCGAGCTTCGTGCCCAGCAGACCCTTCACCTTGCGTTCCATCGTCCGCACCTGCCTCACGGGAGCTTGATCTCGATGTCGACGCCCGCCGGCAGGTCGAGCCGCATCAGCGAGTCGACGGTCTTCGGCGTGGGGTCGAGGATGTCGATCAGCCGCTTGTGCGTTCTCATCTCGAAATGCTCGCGGCTGTCCTTGTACTTGTGCGGCGAACGGATGACGCACCACACGTTCTTCTCGGTGGGCAGCGGCACGGGGCCGGCCACCTTCGCGCCGGTGCGGGTGACCGTATCGACGATCCTGCGCGCCGAGCTATCGATGACCTCATGGTCGTAGGCGCGAAGCCTGATCCGGATCCTCTGTCCAGCCATCGCCCATCCTCTTTCGTCACGTCTGCCGGTTCCCCGGCCTGGATGGCAACACCATCACCACGCGAAACAGGCCGTTTCGCGAGGCATATGACCTTGCCAAGCTCATGTTGCTCGACCCCCGCGGTCGGGCGTGTCGCGCCCGGTGGGACCTGTGCACGCCGCAGTAGGCGTGTCGAGACCCCGGTGACGGAGTGCCCCACCAACCAACGGGGCATCCGTCCGGACGCTCCCCTTGCGGAGGGGACTGCGGAAAACCGACCCACCCGCCTGTCCCCGGACGATCGCGCGACCGTACCGGTTCCCCAGGCGAGGCGCAGCCTCCCGCAGAGCAACCGCTCTATCGTGCCATGTCCTGGGGGTGTTTCCCAAATCAGGATGGTGTGACGACCGTCTTGGCGCGCAGCGCCAGCAGGCGGGCCAGGCACGCGTCCCGGCCCAGGATCGCCATCGACTCGAACAGCGGCGGACTGACGCGCCGGCCGGTGATCGCCACGCGCACAGGGGCGAACGCCACCTTCGGCTTCAGCGACAGACCCTCGACCAGCGCCGTCCGCAACGCCTGCTGGACGGCCTCCGCCGTGAAGTCGTCCACGCCCGCCAGCGCCGTGACCGCGGCATCCAGCGCGTCGGTCGTGTCCCCGGGAAGGCCGGCCAGCGCCTCGTCCTCCAGTGTCAGGTCGTCGTCGGGCGCGAGCAGGAAGTCGATCATCGGGTAGGCGTCGGCCAGCGTCGTCAGGCGCTCCTTCATGATCGGCACGGCCTCCCGGACGACCCGGGCAGGATCGAGGCGGCCCGTCGCGGGGAACGTCTGGCCGGTCTCGTCCCAGTACGCGATGATACGGGCGGCCAGATCGTCGTCGGCCAGCGCCCGGATGTGGGCGCCGTTCAGCCAGTCCAGCTTCGTCAGGTCGAAGATCGGCCCGGTCGTGTTCACCTTCGCCCAGTCGAACGCGCCCATGAACTCGGCGAACGTCTGCACCTCGGTGTCGGGGTGGACACCCGGGTAGGCGAGCAGTTCCAGGAAGTTCACCAGCGCCTCCGGCAGGTAGCCCGCCTCACGGAACCAGGCGAGCCGCGCTGCCGGGTTCTTCCGCTTGGAGATCTTCGACTTGTCGGCGTTGCGCAGCAGCGGCATGTGGGCGAACGCGGGTGGCGTCCAGCCGAGCCAGCGGTACAGCAACAGGTGCTTGGGCGTGGAGGAGATCCACTCCTCGCCGCGCACGGCTGTCGTGATGCCCATCAGGTGATCGTCGACGACGACCGCGAGGTGATAGGTCGGGAAACCGTCGGCCTTCAGGATGACCTGGTCGTCGGGGAACGGTGTCTTCACGTCCCCCCGGATCAGGTCGGTGAACTCGCCCGGGGCGTCGTCCGGCACGAGCATCCGGATCACGGGCGTCTCGGCGAAGCCGGGCATCCGCGCACGCTCGTCGCGGGTCAGGCCGAGGCAGCACCGGTCGTAGCCCGTCTTGGCCGTCTTGGCCGCCGCCTGCTCGGCGCGCAAGTCCGCCAGCCGCTCCGGCGTGCACCAGCAGTGGTACGCGTGGCCCGCCGCGACGAGTTCCTCGGCGTAGCGGCGGTACAGGTCCAGGCGTTCCGATTGGCGGTATGGTCCGACGGGTCCACCGGTGCGAGGCCCCTCGTCGGGGGTCAGGCCGAGCCAGTCGAGGCAGTCGTAGATCTGCGCCTCCGAGCCTTCGACCTCGCGGGCCCGGTCGGTGTCCTCGATGCGCAGCACGAACGCGCCGCCGGTCGCACGGGCCCACGCCAGATCGAACACGGCCTGATAGGCCGTGCCGACGTGCGGATCGCCGGTCGGCGACGGCGCGACGCGGGTACGGGCGGGAGGGATCACGGGCATCTTCTGCGCAGTCATAGACGCCCCAGTCTAGACGCCCACGCCGTTCTCTCCCCCGCTTCGCTCCACCGACAACGCCGCAGGCACCCCGGGAGCCGTCAGAACTCGGCTCATTCAGGAAAGCTCGGGCAGCCAAGTGCTCTCGTGGGCCCGGGATCCGTCAGTCCCGGCCGGCTCAGTCGAGGTCGATGAGGCAGTCGAGCATCGACTCCTGCAACCAGCCAAGCCACATGTAGACCGTGTAGGCCCAGTAGTCCGGGTCGTCCTCGGCCAGGCGCTCCATGGCCTCCTCGTCCTCGTCCTTCTCGATGCCCATCCGGGCGGCGAGCAGCAGCCGCACCGCCGTGAGCGTCATCATCCAGTCGACGGCCCGGTCGGGCTGGACGGGGATGACGCCGGCGGCGTCCACGGATGTCATGTCGTCCAGCACCGTCTGGGAAGCCCGGATCTTGGCCTGGCGCTGCTCGGTCAGCGTCAGACGGCGCAGGTCCGCCGACACCTCCGGGTCGGTCGGGCACGGGTCGGGGAACAGCCGCCGCAGCGCCGGATCGGGCAGGTCGCCCGCCCCGGGACCGTCCCCGCCGGGCGCGGCGAACTGGGCGGCCAACCAGGCCAGCTGCTCGTCGTCGCTACCGGGCTCGGCGACCACGACCTCGGGCAGGCGTCCCCCGAGCACCGGATTCGCGACGGCGCGACGCAAGGCCTCGATCAGCTGACCCAGCAGCACCAACTCGTCGGGATCGAGTTGCGTCAGCAGGACGTTGGGGCCGCAACGGCAACGGCTCATGGCGCCACCTGCTCCATGGTCGCCCACAGGCCGTACTCGTGGAGGGCGTTCACGTCCCGCTCCATCTGCTCCCGGCCGCCGCGCGACACGATCGCACGGCCTTCGGTGTGCACGAGCATCATCAGCCGTTCCGCCTCGTCGCGCGGATAGCCGAAGTAGGTCGAGAACACGTAGGTCACGTAGGTCATGAGATTCACCGGGTCGTTCCAGACAACCGTCTGCCACGGATGGGCCAGGTGCTTCACCGGTGCGGGGCGTTCCAGTACGGCCGTACCTGATTCGGTCGGCCGACCCGTGCCCGGACCCGTGTCCATGCCTCTCATTGTGCCCCAGTCCGACCGCCCGCGGACCATCGGGCACGACAGACATGGGCTTCAGGCCCCCGGCCCGGCGCATCGACAGCAGGAATGGCCCGGGCCTCACTCCGTCCGAGTAGCGAGACAGCCCGTCAGGCCGCTCCGGCATCGGCGGCGGCGACGACGCCCCCGGCCGCGCCACGGACGACCTCGAGGCCCCGCACCGCGAGCAGCATCGCCACGACGATGCCGATGATGCCGCCGGCGATCTTCCCGACGACCATGGCGAAAATCGCATCCGGGGCCACCCCGGCGGCATAGCCGAGATGGTCGCCGAGCGCGAACGATGCACACACCGAGAACGCCACGGCCAGCACTTTGCCCCGGTTGTCAAAAGTCTTCAGCGTGCCGAACATGGGAATGTTGTTCGCCAAGGCAGCGATCATGCCGGTCGCGGCTGCCTGGTTCACGCCCAGGAGCCGGCCGAGGGCACCGACAGGCTTGGAGAGCACGGTGCTGACGAAGTGCACGAACGGGAACGCTCCGGCGAGCGTGATCGCGATGATCCCGCACGTCTCCAACTGGGGACCGATCGGGGCCATCTGACGCGCTCCGCCCGCCCCGTCCACGCCGACGAACGGGATCCAGCTGACGAGCGATTTCCCGTCCGCCCCGGCCGGCCCTAGCAGCAGGCCCAGCTTGTTGACGATCGCGAGCGCCAGCATCAACGTGATCGCCCCGGAGATGAACACCGCGAACACGTTGAAGCCCTTCATCATGCCATTCGGGATCAGCGCGAGCCCGACCGCGAGCAGGATCGCCAGCACGGCGGACGGCACCAGATTCACCAGAATCTTGCCGAACGACAGCGGATGGGCTGCCCCGTCGACCGTGCCGTTGTAGCTGATCATGTACAGCACACCCGCCAGGAACACCCCGAACGGGATCGAGATGAAACCGGCCAGCATGCCCCGGGCGAGGAACGGGCGGTCCTCCCTGTCGATGATGCCGAGGGACACCGGGATCGAAAACACGATCGTGGCGCCCATCATGCAGCCCATGAACAGGCCCGACAGCACATGCACGCCCTGATCGGACGTCATCGCCCCGGCGAGCGGGAAACCGCCCATGTCGTTCGCCAGGAGCGACCCGGCGAACATGGCGGGATCGGCGCCGACAAGTCCGAACACCGCCCCCACCGGTCGCTGCAGCCATGCGCCCAGCACCGGGGCCAGGCACATGATGCCGACCATCGCCAGCGCCAGGACGCCCATCGCCGACATGCCCTCCTCGAATTTCTCGCCGTACCCCCACCGGTTATTGAAGAACACCTTGTCGATAACGCCGACGACCATGAACGCCAGCATGATGTAGATGATGATCTGACTGACCGAAGCCATTTCTCCTCCTTGAGTGTCGTGTCCGTCGTGGGCGCCACTGCCCACCGCCCGGCTGACCCGGGGCGATTCAGCCCCCTCTCAGCCGCCGGCTCCCCATCCGTCGACGATCCAGTAGAGGCAGACCAGGACGCCGAGGAGCAGCATGAAGTAGCCGAAACCGACCCGGCGGACCGCGCCAGGGGCGGAGGCCCGCTTCAGCATCGTCGCGCCGCTCGCGAAGAAGACGACGGCGAGTATCCATGCGCCTGTGCCACCTCTCATGTCATGTGCCCGACCGCCGGTTTCAGCGGGCGATCGTGCCGCCCCGACTGCGGACGAGATCCGCCGCCAGGGCCGTGACGATCGCCCGCGGGCCGACCTTGACGACGACGCCGGACCCCAGGTCGCGGACGTCGCGCTCCCCCACGACCTTCCGGCCCGACAGATCGACGACACCGGGAGTGCCGATACGGTGATGGGGCACGCCCGATGCGGGGTGCGCCAAGCGCTCGATGACGATCTTGGTCACCGTGGCGACCAGCTGTTCGTTGTCCATGACGGTCCTTCCGGTGGATGGGACGTGGTGTGTGGCCGGCGCCGGTCCGCCAGTCGGTTGTCGCGAGCGTGGGCGGGATGCGGGTGACCTCGCAGTGCGGGCGGGAGTCACCGGCCCAGTTGCGCGAGGACGAGTCGCACGACCCGCTCCACGTCGCCGCCCTCGCGGCGCGGTTCGGTGCCGGTCCGGACGTCGTCCAGTTCGCGCAACCCACGGGCGACCCGCCGGATGTTGAGCAGGTTCAGCGGCCCGATGTTGTCGGCCGACGCGTTCCCGCCGACGGCGCCGCAGCCGAGCGTGAGGGACGGCTGCAGGCCGGTGGTCACCCCGACGCCGCCGAGCGCGGCCGGCGTGTTGACGAGCAGCCGTGACACCGGCTTGCGCAGCCCGAACTCGCGGATGACGTCCTCGTCGCGGGAGTGGATCGACATGGTGTGCCCGGCCCCCTCGTGCCGCAGGATGTCGAGACACAGGTCGCACGCGCTGCGCCAGTCCGGCCGGGAGTAGAAGCCGAGCACCGGGCACAGCTTCTCCCGCGAGTACGGGAAGGCCGGGCCCACGTTCGTCTCCACGCCGAGCAGCACCCGCGTGCCCGAAGGTACCGCGACGCCCGCCATCTCGGCGATGCGCGGCGCGGTCTGTCCGACGATCGCCGGGTTCATCGTGCCGGTTGCCCGCATGAGGATCGCGCCGACGGCGTCCTTGGCGGGGCCGTCGAGGAAGAACCCGCCCTGGCGTTCGAATTCGGCGATCACGTCGCCGCGGATCGCGTCCTCGGTCACGACGGACTGTTCCGAGGCGCAGATCGTCCCGTTGTCGAACGTCTTGGAGTCGATGATGCGCCGCACGGCGGCCGGGATGTCCGCGGACCGCTCAATGAACGCGGGGCCGTTCCCCGGCCCGACACCGAGCGCCGGTTTGCCGGACGAGTAGGCCGCCTTCACCATCGCACCCCCGCCCGTGGCGAGGATCAACGCGACGTCCGGATGGGTCATCACCTCGTGCGTCGCCGCCATCGTCGGGTGGGCGAGGCACGCCACGAGGCCGGGCGGTGCCCCGGCGGCCTCGCCGGCACGGGCAACGATCGCGGTCGCCGCCAGGGTGCACGCCTTCGCGCCGGGATGTGGCGACATGACGATCGCGTTGCCCGCCTTGACCGCGATGATCGCCTTGAACATCGCGGTGGATGTGGGGTTGGTCGTCGGGATGATGCCCGCGATCACGCCCATGGGCACGCCGACCTCGGTCACGCCGCGGTCCGGATGCTCGGCGAGGACGCCCACGGTGGGGACGTCGGCGATCGCCTCCCACACGGTCGCCGACCCGAACCGGTTCTTGATCGTCTTGTCGGGGACGCGCCCCATGCCCGTCTCGTCGACGGCCATCCGCGCGAGTTCCTCGGCGTGTTCGGTCCCGGCTCGCGCCATCGCGGCGCAGATCGCATCCACCTGTGCCTGCGAGAACGTGGCCAGCGTCGCCTGGGCGGCGGTGGCGGCACGGATCAACGTGCGCGCCTCCTGCACCGAGGCAAGATCCGGATCCAGCATGTCCATGGTCAACTCCTTGGGTCGGGGCGCGCCTACAGCTTGAGGTCGACGCCGGAAATCTTCTCGTCGAGCATCCGTTTGAGCAGGGTGGCGATGTGCGCGCCGGCCTCGGCCGGCGGCGTGCCGCCGCGGTAGATGTTCGACACGACGGTGCGCCAGCTCTCCGGGCGGTCCGGGCGCGGCTGGTAGGCCATGTAGGCGCTCATCGACTCGCCCGTCGCCAGCCCGGGGCGCTCACCGATCAGCAGCAGGACGACATCCGACCCGATCAGCTGCCCGACGTCATCCATGGCGCCGACCCGGCAATACTTGACGTAGGCCACCGGGCCGGCCTCGATCCCGAACCCCTGCAGGCCCTGCTTCACGGCCGGCAGGATTTCGGGCACGTTCACCATCGCCGAACTGGACAGGCCGTCCCCGACCATGATGGTCACCGTCGAGCGGGTGAGTTCCCGGCGGAACAGGTCGCGCGTCTCGTCGTTCAACTTGCGTCCCAGATCGGGCCGGGTGAGGAATTCGTCCTTGCTGTGGCACAAGGACTGGCCGGCGATGAACCCTTGCCCGGTGACCCAGCCGGGATCGACATCGGTGAACACCGCGTCCTGGGCCGTCGCGTGGTCGGCCCGGAAATGCAGCATCGAATACGTGTTGTAGCGCGGTCCGGCCCGCCACACGCCCAGCCGCGCAACGGTGGACTGCTTCATCGCCAGATAGCCCTCCCGGTTCGCCGGATGGGGCACGTGGAATTCGTCCCTCGTGGTGACTGCCGTGACGTCGGGCGCCTCATCGCCTTCCCCCGGCGATGCGGCATCCGCCGGGACGGCGTTTCGGGCGGTGATGTCCGCCAGGACTTCCCGGACGAGCCGTGCGATATCGTCTTCGTTCATCAGCGTGCTCCTTGCCGCTCGGTCAGGAAGATGGAGGCGTCGCCGAACCGGTCCGTCAGCTTGCGCTCCGGCGTGATCAGCTCCATGTCGACCATCCATTTCTCGAATTCGGGGATCGCCGTCTTGCCGAACAGCGCCCGCAGGCTCTCGGCCTCGTGATACCCCGTGCACTGGTACATGAGCATGATGTCGTCGCCGTGGGGCACACCCATCACGTAGTTGCAGCCGGACGCGACGAGCAGGACCGCCAGATTCTCGATATCGTTCTGGTCGGCTTTCGTGTGATTCGTGTAGCACGCGTCGCAGCCCATGGGGACGCCGGTGAGCTTGCCCATGAAGTGGTCCTCCAGGCCCGCGCGCGTGACCTGCGTCGAGTCGTACAGGTATTCGGGGCCGATGAATCCGACCACGGTGTTCACCAGGAACGGCTGGAACCGTTTCGCGAAGCCGTAGCAGCGCGCCTCCATCGTCACCTGGTCGGCGCCGTGGTGGGCGTTGGAGCTGAGCTCCGAACCCTGGCCCGTCTCGAAGTACATGACGTTCGGGCCGGTGGATCCCCCGCGAGAGGCCATGAGGTCCCGCGCGTCCTGCAGCACGCGGCCGGTGACCGCGAACGCCTCGTTGCCGAGTTGCGACCCGGCGATCGACTGGAAGATCAGATCCGAGCGCGCACCGGCCTCGATCGCCGCCATCTGCGTGGTGACGTGCGCGAGGACACAGCATTGCGTGGGCACGTTCCAGGTGTCCTGGAAATCGGCGAACAGGTCGAGGATGCGCGTCGTGTTCGCCACCGAATCCTCGACCGGGTTCAGCCCGATCACCGCGTCGCCCACCCCATAGGCCAGACCCTCCATCACCTCGGCCAGCACGCCGTCCGGATCGTCGGTGGGATGGTTGGGCTGCAACCGCGTCCCGAACACGCCTTCGCCGCCGATCGTCGTGTTGCAGTGGGCCTGCACGACGCATTTCTTCGCGCCGAGCATCAGGTCGAGGTTGCTCATCAGTTTGGCGACCCCGGCGACGACCTCGCTCGTCAAGCCGCGCGACAGCCGCCGCACATCGTTGGTCGTCGTCGCATCGTCGAGGATGTATTCACGCAGCTCGGCCATCGTCATGTTCTTGATGGAGTCGTAGATGCGCTCGTTCACGTCGTCCTGGATGATCCGGGTGACCTCGTCGTCCTCGTACGGCACGACCGGGGCGTTGCGCACGTCGCCGACGAGCAGATCGGCCAGCACAACCTTGGCCGCGACGCGCTCCTGCGCGGTTTCCGCGGCGATGCCGGCGAGTTGGTCGCCGGACTTGACTTCGTTGGCCTTCGCCAGGACATCCTTGATGTCGCGGAAGGCGTACGTCTTGCCCAGCAGCGTTGTCTTGAGCTTCACTGTCCTTCACTCCTTTGCTTGATCGAACGCTTCATCGGAAAGCGAGGGTCTTCACCACGACGGGTAAGACGACCCCCGCCGCGGCGGGTGCGCCGATATCGACGTAGTCACCCCCCTCCACCGCGATGCCGTCAATACAGATGAATCCGTGCCGGGCGCCCAGATGGGCGCGCAGCGACTGCCCCAGGACCTTCGCCAGGTCCGACTCGGTGACGACGATCACGGGTGCCCCCTCGGCGACGCGTGGCGCCATCGCCTCGACGATGACGCGCGCCAACTCCTGGACCCGGGCGAACGTTGGGCTGGCCGGTCCGGCGAAGGCGATGGCGACGGGCGCAGCCGGGCCGTCCGCGGCGAACCAACCCAGCCGGTCGCGGATCGAGGTGCCCATGGCCGCGGGGTCCGCCTCCTCGTCGCGGGACAGCTTGAGAATCGGCACGTTCTTGATCGGCAGCAGGGACGCGTCGTACTCGATCGTCGACCCCGACAGTTCCGTGATGTGCGTGCCCGCACCGACGACGGTCGCACGGATCGTCTCGGCGGCGTCCAGCCGGGGGATCCGTGACAGCCCCGCCGAGTCCCGGATCGCCGCGCCGAGCAGCACACCCAGGTCGCCGTACGCGAACGGTTCACGACTGGCGTCCCGCACGCAGTCGGCAACCCCGCCGGAGAACATGAGATGCCCGATCGGCTTCGGGAGCATCACGTCGTGCCCCGGTTCGGTGAGGATCGTGGGATAGAACGCCGACTTCGGCGCCAGACCCAGGCTCATCTCCAGCAGGTCGCACATGGCACGCGCCACGCGACGCAAGCGGGCGAGGTCGGCCACGTCGCCGACAGCGCACCGGATGCCCGCGTCGTTGCACAGGCGGGCGATCTTCGGAGCCACGTAGGTGATGGCGCCGCGCGCCCGGTCGATGCGGACCAGTCGTCCTCCGATGTCGAGGCAGCCGGCGCTGGCCGGGGCACCACGGTCGAACAGCGCGAAGTTGCTGGTGCCTCCGCCGATGTCGTAGTTCGCCACCGTGGAGCCCAGCCGCTTCGACGCCGCATCGGCGCCGGCCCCGCGTCCCGCGATGACGCTCTCCAGCGTCGGCCCCGCCGTCGCCACGACGAAATCCCCCGCCAGGTCCGACAGGTGCGCCAGCACCTCCGCGGCGTTCTCCTTGCGGGCCGTCTCCCCGGTGATCACGACCGCGCCCGTCTTGACCTCGCCCGGCGCCACGCCGGCCTGGTCGTACGCGCGCGTGACCAGGTCACGCAACGCGACCGCGTCGATCGTGGTCGGCGAGGTCAGCGGCGTGAAACAGATGTCGCCCCGGTAGACGATCTCCTTGTCGACGATCTCGACGCGCGGCACGGTGAACCCGCTGGAGAGATCCTCGATCGTGATGTGGGAGAACACGACCTGGGACGTCGTCGTCCCGATGTCGATCCCGACGGAGGTGAGCACGTCCTTCACGCGGCCACCGCCTCGCCACAGGACCGCAACACCGACCGGGCGATGCCGAGCGGGGTCACCATCATGGGATGCGGTGGTTTCGCCGTCGGCGCGCCCAAGGCATCCGCGAAGACCTCCTCGATCCCCGCCAACCCGGCCGTGCCTCCGACCAGCCACACCTGGTCCACCGGGCAGCCCGCGAGATGATCGGCGGCGATGCTCGCCATCTTCTCGGCGACGGGACGCACGGCCTGCCGCACGTCGTCCGCGTTCACCGGATCGACCTTGTACGCCTCGGCCTGCTCGAACGTCATGCCCAGACGGCCCATGAGGACGAGGTTCATGTGCACTCCGCCGGTGGCCTCGTCGGCGACGTACATCACCCGGGATCCCTTGAACACCGACAGTCCGGTCGTGCCGCCGCCGATGTCGACCACGGCGCCGTCGACGAGGCCGAGCACTGCGTTGGCCGCCGTGGGTTCGTCGAGCACCGCCGTCACCTCCAGCCCGGCCGCCTCGGCGACGTGCCGGTGGGTGGACGCGCTGGCGGGCACGGTGCCCGGGGGGACGGCGATGGCCGCCGGGCCGAGATCGGCCCCGAGGCGCTCGCGCAGACGGTCCGTGAGCCGCCGCACGATGCGGATCGCCCCGAGATGGTCGACGATGAGCCCGTCGCGGGCGACCCGGCAGGGCTCCATCTCGCAGGCCAGCGGCACGCCGCCCTCCCCGAGGACGACGACGATGATCGAGGCGGTGCCGAGATCCACCCCGCAGCACACCGGGGCACCTGGCGTCGTCTGCCTCAACGACGCCACGGTGCGCTCCAGCGCCTCGGTCGCCCCCGCCACCATGTCGTGCTCCTCTCCTCTACCGGCCCTGGCCCTGCCGCAGCAGCGCGATCAGGTCCGCCCGGCGCATCACGCGGACGTCGGCGCCGCTCAGGCCCAGCCCCGGGATCCCCCGCACCCGGGTGCGCAGTTCGTACACCGACAGCCCGGCCGGGTCCGCCTCGTCCGGCCTTGCGCCCGCCGCCCCGACTGCGACGGGATGGCCGCGCGTCTCGACCATTGCGATGGCATCCATGGCGCCCTCAGTACTCGGTCGGGTTTGCCGCGACAGCCTTGACGGCATCCGCGAACGCCGCACAGGCCGCCTTGCAGGCGCTCTGCTCGCCGGTCAGCAGGCCGCCCCCGAAGTTGGTCTCGCTGGGCGGCCCGTAGAACGCGCTGAGCGTGACATCGGCCGCCTTCAGGGCCGCATCCAGGCCATAGACCGCTTCCTCCGGCGGCGCGATGAGATACGCGATCGCCGTTCCCTGGGGAACACCGGCGATCGCGGAAAGGTAGGAGCCGCTGCGCGAGATGCAATAGGCGTAGTAGCAGATCGTGTCGTCCTCGTTGGCGCTGAAGAACCAGGCCTGGTTGTCGATGACGTCGCAAATCGTGTCCAGGCCCGCCCGGATTTCCGCCGGATTGGGCCCCGAAATCACGCCGATGATTTCACCGGCCAGCTTGGTGTTCGCGCGGGCGGCCCCGCCGTAGAACGACTTCGCGTACACCACCGTGACGTCCGCCTTCTTGGTCGCCTCGTCCAGGGCGGTGTACGCGACATCATCGCAATCTGCTGTAAACAGGCCGATCGCCTGGTGCGCGGCGGGCAGGCCGAGGTGCCCTTTCAGGTCCTCGTCGACCCGCGGAATGATCTTCATGCTCAAAACGGCACTTTTCAGGGGATTATCGATCATGCGTCACGAACCTCCTCGTCGATACGGCTTCGCCGATACCGTCCGCAGCCTCGCGGACAGGATCACACGTTACCGCTCCGATCCAGTGATGTAAACAGGAAGAATGCCCCGAACCATCATGCGCGTGTTGTTGTTCATGCCATCGCCGATAATGCCGTGTTTCGCGTGCCCGCCTGGCGCAGAAAAAAGGTGAACGACCTCACCAGACGACGGCCGGTGACGAACAGAAACGTCCGGGGCGGCAACGTCCGCGCCGGATGCGAAAAACTCGTGCCGCCGCCGGGTCAGAATCCGAGACGCCGCAGCGCCTTGGGGTCGGACTGCCACTCCTTGATCACCTTGACCCGCAGGTCCAGGTGCACGGGAACACCGAGGAGCGCCGTGATCGCGGACCGGGCGTCGGTGCCGATCTGCTTGATGCGGCTCCCCTGGGCGCCGACCATGATGTGCTTCTGGGATTCGCGCTCGATGACGAGCGACGCGAACACCTCCAGCAGCGGCCGGTCGGCGGGCCGCCCTTCGCGGGGGCGCACCTCGTCCACGGTCACGGCGATGCTGTGCGGCAGCTCGTCGCGGACGAGCTCCAGGGCCGCCTCGCGGATGAGCTCGGCGATCAGCACCTCTTCCGGCTCGTCGGTCAGTTCGCCATCCGGGTAGTACGCGGGGCCGGGCGGCAGGAGGCCGATGAGCACATCCGCGACCTCGTCGACCTG
Organism: Actinomycetes bacterium; assembly: GCA_009785885.1. Taxonomy (GTDB): domain Bacteria; phylum Actinomycetota; class Actinomycetes; order Propionibacteriales; family Propionibacteriaceae; genus WRGV01. The sequence goes on along the minus strand of WQUE01000068.1, from coordinate 6,883 downwards.
GGTGCCCGTCACGGCCGAGCACGGCACGATGTGGGCCCAGCTCACACCCTGCGCCTCCTGCATCGCCTCGATGCGCAGCAGGTGGCGTCGCAGGCGCTCCCCCGACACGAGGTCGGACTTCGTCGCCAGCGCCACCAGCGCGGGACGGCGCGCGCCGAGCGCGGCGATTTGCCCGACGAGGTACTCATCCCCCGGCCCGACCCGCTGGTCGGCGGGCAGGCACACGCCGATGACGTCCACCTCGCCCCACGTCCCGCGCACCAGGTCGTTGAGGCGTTCCTGGAGCAGCGAGCGCGGCTTGGACAGGCCCGGCGTGTCGATGAGGACGAGCTGCGCGTCCGTCCGGGTGAGGATGCCGCGGATCGCGTGGCGCGTCGTCTGCGGCTTCGACGAGGCGATCGCGACCTTCCCGCCGACGAGGGCGTTCGTGAGCGTCGATTTGCCCGCGTTGGGGCGTCCCGCCAGGCACACGAACCCGGAGCGGAACGTCCCGCCGTCGGCGGGGCGGTGGTCACTGTGCGGCATCGTCGTCCGTGTCCTCATCCTCGGGTGAAAGGCGGCGTACGGTGATCGTCTCGATCCGGTGCCGCCGCCCGGCCGAATCCTCCGCGGTGAAGCGCAGACCCTGCCAGTCGACGGTCGATCCCGGGATCGGCACCATCGCCAACTGCTTGGCCATCAGCCCGGCGACCGTCTCGACGTCGTCCTCGTCCAGTTCCTCGTCGAACAGGTCGCCCAACTCGTCGAGAGGCATGCGGGCGCCGACCCGGTAGCCTTCGGTGCCGCCGTCGTCCAGGGCCGCAGCGCCGACCGGTTCCGCGTCGTACTCGTCGGTGATCTCGCCGACGATCTCCTCCAGGATGTCCTCGATCGTGACGAGCCCGGCCGTGCCGCCGAACTCGTCGACGACCATGACGAGGTGGCTGCGGCGCCGCTGCATGTCGTGCAGAAGCTCGTCCACCGGTTTCGAGTCCGGGACGAACACGGCCGGTCGGGCGAGCATGCCGACCGTTTCGCGCTGCTCGGACCCGGGCGCAGCGAAGATGCGGCCCTGGACGTCCTTCAGGTAGAGGAGGCCCTGCACGTCGTCGAGATTCTCCCCCACGACGGGGATGCGGCTGAAGCCGCTGCGCAACGCCAGCGACAGCCCTTGCCGGAGCGTCTTGCCGGCCTGGATGTAGACGACGTCGGTGCGGGGCACCATGACCTCGCGCGCCAGCGTGTCGCCGAGTTCGAAGACCGAGTGGATCATGTCGGCCTCGCCCTCCTCGATCACGGAGGACGCCTCGGCCATGTCCACCATCTCCCGCAACTCGGCCTCCGAGGAGAACGGGCCCTCCGCATAGCCCTTGCCGGGTGTGACCGCGTTGCCGATGAGAATAAGCAACTGCGCCACCGGACCGAGCACGGTCGTGAGCCCGCCGAGCACCCCGGCCGAGCGCAGCGCGACGGTGTCGGCGTGCTGGCGCCCCAGCGTGGCCGGGCCGACGCCCCAGGCGATGAACCAGACAAGCACCATCACCGCCCCGGTCACCGACAGGCGCTGCCACAGCACGTCGAGGTGGTCGAACACGACCCCGGCGACGAGCAACGTCACGAGCACCTGACAGACCAGGCGGACCAGCATGGAGGTGTTGATGAAGGGGGCACGATCGGCGGCGATGTCCGCCACTTTGTCGGCTCCCCGGACGTGCGCCGCGACGAGCCCGGCGGCCCGCGGTCGCGACATGACCGCCATCGCCGCCTCGGAGGCGACGAGCAGCATGGCGATCACGGCGAGCGCCAGGGCCACGCCGAGATGGATCCATTCGGTCTGTGTCATCGCCGTCCTCAATGCCGCGCGGCCGCCCATGCGGCCGCCAGGCGGTCGTTCATCGCGAACATGACCGCCTTCTCGGCCGGGGCGGCGTGGTCGTAGCCCAGCAGGTGGAGGATGCCGTGGATCAGCAGGTATTCGGCTTCCTGACGGGGATTGCGGCCGTTCTCGGCGGCCTGGCGAGCGGTCACGGCCGGACACAGCACGACATCGCCCAGCATCCCCCGGGGCGGCGGCTCGTCGGCGGCGGGCAGGCGCAGCTCATCCATCGGGAAACTCAACACGTCGGTCGGACCGGTGTGGTCCATGAACTCGGTGTTGTACGACGCCATCGTCGCCTCGTCGACCAGCAGGATCGACAGGTCGGCCTGCGCGTGGATGCGCAGGGTCCGCAACACGAAGCCGGCCAGCCGCACGAGATCCTGCTCGTCGGCCGGTATCCCGGACTCGTTGTTGATGTCGATCACCGATGGGACTCCTCACGTCATGCGGGCACGAACGCTCCGCCCACAAGCTTATGCCGCGGCGTTCCAGGCTACCCGGCGGATGGCGGGAACGGCCCAACCGGCGCCTCGTGGTCGATGGCGTAGTGGCAGGACACCGCGCCCCACGCCTCGCCCGCCCCATAGCCCACCGTGGCCAGACGGCCGCTCCGCGGAATCGCCCCGTCGTCCAGTTCGGCCGCGAACGCCAACGGGATCGACGCCGACGAGGTGTTCCCCATGTGCTCGATGCGGTTCACCAGGCGCAGCCCTGGACCGGGCAGCCCCCGGCGGACCTCGTCGAGGATGCGTCCGTTGGCCTGGTGGGGCACGACCACGACGGGTGCCGGGTCGGTCTGATCCACGACGGCAGCGAGGGACTCCTTCATGCGGGTGATCGCGTGCTTGTACACCTCGATGCCGCGAAGCACCAGCCCGTCCGCGTCCATCGTCATCAGCGACGCGAATGTGGCGTCGCTGCCCGCGACGGCGCGCGAGGCGACGAAACCGGGCCGGGCGGCAAGACGAACCGCGCCCACACCGTCGCCGAACAGGAACGCCGACTGGCGGTCCGCCATGTTCGTGAGGCGCGACATGGCCTCCATGGCGCAGACGACAGCCTCGTCCACCGTGCCCGACTCGACGAGCGCGAGCCCGACGGCCAGTGCGTAGACGAACCCGTTGCAGGCCGCATTCAGGTCGAGCGTGAGCAGGGTGTGCCCGAGGCCGGCGTCCTCCGCGATGATCTGGGCGGCACCGGGGACGCGGGCGTCGTTCGACGTGCTGACGACGAGCAGCGCCCCGATCCGGGCCGGGTCGGGGCACCGGGTGACGAGCCGGCGCACGACGTCGCCCGCGGCCCGCACGGGCGACTCGTCGTCGGCGAAGTACGCGCGGCTCACGATGCCGCTGCGGCGGACGATCCACTCGTCGGTCAGCCCGATGCCGGTGAAGATGTCGTTGGGGACGTCGTGCGGCGGCAGCCACGCCTCCACGTCGACCAGGCCGGCGCTCATGCCGGCTCCACGGTCAGGCGGTACAGGGGGGCGCCGACGTCGACGATCTGACCCTGGGCCGCCAGGAGGGACTCCACCACGCCGTCGTGCTCGGCCGGCACCTCGTAGGTGGCCTTGGCCGTCTCGACCTCGACGACCGGCTCGCCGCGCGTGATCGCCTGGCCCGGTGCGACGAGCCAGGTGACGATGAGCGCCTCGTCGATCGACTGCCCGAACGGCGGAACGCGCACCTCGATGGTCTCGCTCATGCCATGACCTCCTGGATCGTCTGGACGATGTCGTCGCGTTGGATTCGGATCGACGCCTCGACGTCGGCGGGGGGTGGCGGCCGGTGGGGCGCCCCGAGCCGCCGGACGGGCGCGCGCAAGGCATCGAACGCCCGCTCGGCCGCCAGCGCAGCGACCTCGGCGCCCACCCCGTGCGTCGGCGACGACTCCTGCGCGACGACCAGCCGCCCCGTCCGTCGCACGGACGCCAGGATGCCGTCTTCGTCCAGGGGCGAGAGCCACCGCAGATCGAGGACCTCGACGTCCACCGACTCGGCGAGCGCGTCGGCCGCGTCGAGGGCGGTCCGGGTCATCGCCCCGTAGGTGACCAGCGTCGCGTCGCGTCCCGGACGGAGCACGCGCGCCGACGTCCGGTTGCGCGGCGCCACCGCGTCGGGCAGCGCCCGGGAACGTTTCCAGTAGAGCGGGATGGGTTCGTAGACGAGCACGGGACCGGGAAGGGCCAGCGCCTCGGCGAGGACGTCCCGGTGGTCCTCGACCGTGGACGGGTACGCGACGCGCAGCCCGGGCACGGCGGCGAAGACGCCCTCGTTGGAGTCGGCGTGGTGCTCGACGGCCCGCGTGCCGCCGCCCGAGGGGATGCGCACGACCAGATGCAGATCGTCGCGTCCGTTCCAGCGTTGCCCGATGCGCGCCGCCTGGGTGACCAGCTGGTTCGCGGCCGGGAAGCTGAAACCGTCGAACTGGATCTCGCACATGGGCACCAAGCCGGCCAGTGCCATGCCGATCGCCTGCCCGACGATCGCGGACTCGGCCAGGATCGCGTCGCGCACCCGCTCCGGGCCGAATCGTTCCTGCAGCCCGCGGGTCACGCGGAAGACGCCCCCGAGGCGTCCGATGTCCTCGCCCAGCAGCACGACGCGCTCGTCGGACTCCAGCAGCTCCGCCAGCGTGCCGTTGATGCCGGCCGCGAGCCCGGTGCCCATGATGCCGCTCATCGCGTGTACTCCCTCGCCAGTTCGGCCCGCAGGGCCCGCGTCCGCTGCGTGATGTCGCCAAGCCAGGCCGGATCGATGCTGCCCTCGGCCGATAGTCGGTCCCGGTAGGCGGCGACGGGGTCGCCGGCGAGGGACGTGGCGATGTCATCCGGCGTGCGGTAGGCCTCCTGGGCGTCGTTGCTCGTGTGGCTCAGGATCCGGTCGGTGATGAACTCGATGAGGCGCGGCCCTTCCCCCGCCCGAACGTGCCCCGCCTCCGCGGTGCAGGTCAGCCAGACGTCCTCGGGGTCGCGGCCGTCGACCCGGATGGACGGGATGCCGAAACCGGCGGCACGCTCCGCCACGCTCGTCCGCATCTGGTCGTCGGAAGGCTTGGAGATGGCCCAGCCGTTGTTCACACAGCAGAACAGCACCCCGGCGCGTTCCACCGCCGCGAGGTTGAACGCCTCCGCGACGTCCCCTTCGCTGCTTGCCCCGTCTCCGAAGAACACGGCCACCGGTTCCTCGTGCCCGCGCAGGCGCGTCCCGAGGTTGTAGCCGACGGCGGGAAGCAGCTGGCTGGCAAGGACCAGGGCGAACGGGAACAGGCGCAGGGCGCGGGGATCCCAGCCGCAGAAGGTGCGGCCCGACAAGTGGGCGACGATCTGCTCGGGCCGGGCGCCACGCACCAGCGCGAGTGCGGTCTCGCGGTAGGAAGGCACGATCGTGAAGTCGGCCGTGGCATGGGCCACCCCGACCTGCACGGCCTCCTGCCCGCGGCACGGTGCCCACAGGTCGAGGGACCCCTGCTTCGCCAGGAGCATGCCCTCCTCGTCGAGCGCCTGGGAGGCCATCATGTCTGCGAGCATCGTGCGCCGCAGATCCCGGGGCGGCCGGACATCCGCTGCTGCCATCGGGAACCTTCTTTCACGCGTGTGTGCTTTCCGCATGTACTCTACGGAACCCGGCCAAGGCGTTCTCGCCAACGAATACGACAGAAAACCCGCGGCAACGTTTCGCATCCCGACAACGAGGTGGCCAGGTCACCGTCCGGGACGCCCCGGCGCACCCGGAGTGGCGGGCAGGTGCGCCTCGTAACGGTCGTACGCCGCGACGATGCGTCCCACCAGCTTGTGCCGCACCACGTCCGCGCTCGTCAACAGGCAGAAGCAGATGTCGTCCACGTCGGCGAGGATCCCCCGCACCTCGCGCAGGCCGGACTTCTGCCCGGTTGGCAGGTCGATCTGGGTGATGTCGCCGGTGACGACGATCTTCGAACCGAAGCCGAGCCGCGTCAGGAACATCTTCATCTGCTCCATCGACGTGTTCTGCGCCTCGTCGAGCACGATGAACGCGTCGTTCAGCGTCCGCCCGCGCATGTAGGCGAGCGGCGCCACCTCGATCACCCCGCTGGTCAGCAGCTTCGGCACCTGCTCCGGGTCGAGCATGTCGTGCAGCGCGTCGTACAACGGGCGCAGGTACGGGTCGATCTTGTCGGACAGCGTGCCGGGCAGGTAGCCGAGGCGCTCCCCCGCCTCGATCGCCGGGCGGGTCAGGATGATGCGGTTCACCTGCTTGCGCTGCAGCGCCTGGACGGCCTTCGCCATCGCGAGGTACGTCTTGCCGGTGCCGGCGGGGCCGATGCCGAACACGATCGTGTGGGCGTCGATCGCGTCGACGTAGCGCTTCTGGTTCAGCGTCTTGGGACGGATCGTCCGGCCGCGCGTGGACAGGATGTTCTGCGTCAGCACGTCGGCGGCGTGCACGTCGTCTGTGCCGGCCGTGATCGCGACGAGCCGTTCGACGTTGTCGGGCGACATGCCCTGGCCTGTGCGGATGATCGTCACCATCTCCCCGAGCACGTCGGCGGCCAGGTCCACATCGGCCCGGTCGCCGCTCAGGGTGATCTGGTTGCCGCGCACGAGGATGTCGGCCCGCAGGTCGCGCTCCAGGATGCGCAGAAACTCGTCGTTCGGCCCGACCACGTTGATCATGGCGATGGACGCCGGCACGACGATGGTCCGGATGGCCGCGGTCTGGGGCACGTCGGGGCGGCCCGCAACCTCATCAGGTGGTGGTTGGCTCAGGGTGTCGCACCTTCTCTTGTCATCGGTTCGCACGTTGTGGGCCATGCTACCCGCCGCGGGCGTCCCGGGGTCCATCCGGCTCATGACTGGTGACCTCGATAGGCTGAACCCTGTGATGCCGGAAAGCGACGTGTCGGCGCGCTTGACGCCCGAGGAGCGGGCGCGGGTGCTGATCGACGCCCAACTGACGCGGGCGGGGTGGTCGGTGCAGGACCGGTCGGCGCAGAACCTCATCCACCACCGGGGCGTGGCGCTGCGGGAGAAGATCATGGCGGCCG